>JBBRIV010000010.1:0-22456 GCA_038220425.1 Candidatus Limnocylindrales bacterium | reverse complement strand
GGTGGCTCAACCTGTGCTGGCGTTCCCAGTCCGGTCGCGGTGCTCGACAAGCACGCCGGCGCCAGCGGCGTCGCAATCGTGACTGGGCAGCTCGGCCCGGCCGTGGGGACCGCTGCGATCGTGGGGGAGTGGGCCCTGGGCGCCGTGCTCCAGGTATCGCTGACCAGGAGCGGCCCGACGTACACCGGCAAGGTCGCCCCACTGATCATGGGGATCGCGAATCCGGTGGCGGTCCTGCTCGGCCCCGATGGCGCGATCTATATCGGTGACTGGACAGCCGGCATCATTTACCGGATCAGCGGCTCCTGACCGACGAACGCCTCGATCCCGTCGAGGAGGCGGCTGAGGCCGAACGGCTCGGTGGTCACGGTTCGGTGGTCTGTCCACCCGGACCGCGCTGGGTGCCGGCGCGGGTCCCGTTCTCGCGCAGGTTCGTCGGGATGTCGCTGGCTGCTGCCGTACGGTCGACTCAGGGCTCAGTCGAGGCCGATTGGGGCAATTGGATCCGCCCGATCGTGCTCAGCCGGACCGCGCCGGGGCTCCAGGCCTGCGGAATTGGCCGCGAAGTTGGCGATACGGTGCCTGGTGGCGGAAATCCGACGAAGCCGGCCCGCCGCCTCGAGGCCCCTGTCGATGTCGTGTCGACGCGCCTCGTATCACGACTAACCTTAGGTGACGCGCTGCAGCGCCAATTTCGGTCCGTTCTGCCGCCCTGACGTCCTGGATATCACGACTATTCGTAACTCGATGCGTAGGAGGCCCATTTCGGACTCGGCGCAGCATGGACCCGCCTTCGAGCACGGCGGCTAACAATAGTCGTGATATCCGTCATCCCGGCGCGGCCACGCCCCCGGCCGCCGCCTCGAGGAGGCGGCTGACGTTCTAGCTCGCGAGGGCCTCGACGAACTGGCTGTTGTACAGGTCGAAATAGAAGCCGTGGGCGGCGAGGAGCTCGTCGTGCGAGCCCTGCTCGATGATGTGGCCATGGTCCATCACCAGGATCGTGTCGGCGTCGCGGATGGTCGACAGTCGATGGGCGATGACGAACGTCGTGCGGCCCTTCATCAGGTGGGCCATGGCCCGCTGGATCAGGACCTCGGTGCGGGTGTCGACCGAGCTGGTGGCCTCGTCCAGGATCAGGATCGGCGGATCGGCCAGGAAGGCCCGGGCAATGGTCAGGAGCTGCTTCTCGCCGGCCGACACGTTGGTGGCGTCGTCGTCGATGACGGTCTCGTAGCCGCCCGGCAGGGTCCGCACGAAGTGGTCGACATGGGCCGCTTCAGCGGCGGCCACGATCTCGGCCTCGGTGGCGTCCTCCCGGCCGTAGCCGATGTTCTCGCTGATCGTCCCGTGGAACAGCCAGGTGTCCTGGAGGACCATCCCGAAAATCCGTCGGAGGTTGTCCCGGGTCGTGGCCCGGGTGTCGATCCCGTCGACCGTGATCCGGCCGCCATCGATCTCGTAGAAACGCATGAGCAGGTTGACCAGGGTCGTCTTACCCGCGCCGGTCGGGCCCACGATCGCGATCGTCTGGCCGGCCTTGACGTCCAGGTTCAGGTCGTCGATCAGGGGCTTGTCCGGTTCGTAGCGGAATGAGACGTCCTCAAAGGTCACGGCCCCCACGGCCAGCTCGATCAGGGTCGGCGCGACCGGATCGGCGATCTCCTCGGGCTCGTCGAGCAGCTCGAAGATCCGCTCGGCCGAGGCCGTCGCCGACTGCAGGACATTGGCGATGCTGGCCGTCTGGACGATCGGGAAGGTGAACTGGCGCGAGTACTGGATGAAGGCCGTGACGTCGCCCAGGGACATCTGGCCGGAGGCGACGCGCAGTCCGCCGATCACCGCGATCGCGACGTAGTTCAGGTTGGCGATGAAGTTCATCGAGGGCTGGATGATCCCTGAGATGAACTGGGCCCGGTAGCTGGCGTCGTACAGGCGGTTGTTCTCGGCAATGAACCGCTCGACGGCCTCTTCCTGGCGGCCGAAGACCTTGACGATGGCATGACCGGTGTGCATCTCCTCGACCTGTCCGTTGAGCGCCCCGGTCGAAGCCCACTGGCGGGTGAACTGCTTCTGCGAACGCCCGGCGATGAGGACCGTCACGACGATCGAGAGGGGCACCGCCAGGAGCGACACGAAGGCCAGGAGCGGGCTGATCAGGACCATCATCAGGAGCACCCCGATGACCGTCAGGAGGGCCGTGATCAACTGGGTCAGGCTCTGCTGGAGGGTCTGCCCGATGTTGTCGATGTCGTTGGTCACCCGGCTCAGGATGTCGCCCCGGGGATGGCTGTCGAAATACTTCAGAGGCAGTCGGCCCAGCTTCTCGTCGACATCCCGGCGCAGGCGATAGACCGTCCGCTGGGTGACCCCGGCCATGATCCAGGCCTGGACCCAGCTGAAGGCCGCGCTGAGCAGGTAGACCCCGGTCAGCAGGAGGAGGATCCCGCCCAGTGCCCCGAAATCGACTCCGATGCCGGGGGTCAGAGTCAGGCTGGCCAGCAGGTCGGCAAGCTGTCCCTGGCCCGATGCGCGCAGACCGGCGACGGCCTGGGCCTGGCTGACCCCAACCGGGAGCTGCTTGCTGATCACGCCCTGGAAGATCGCGTTGGTGGCGTTGCCCAGGATCCGCGGCCCGATCACGGCAAAGGTGACGCTCACGATGGCCAGCAGGAAGACGAGCAGGATCAGGGCCGCCTCGGGTCGCAGCCGGGCCAGCAGCCGTCCGAACGACACCCGGAAGTTCTTGGACTTCTCGGCCGGCATTCCGCCCATCATTCCGCCCGGACCCATGCCCCGGCGCATCGGCGGTCCGCCGCCTGGTCGCCCGCTCACGCCACGGCCTCCGCTGCGGACAGCTGCGAGTAGACAATTTCGCGATAGGTCTCGTTGGTCTCGAGCAGCTCGGTGTGGGTCCCGCTGCCCACGATCCGGCCGGCGTCCATGACAATGATTCGATCGGCATTCATGATCGTGCCCACCCGCTGGGCGACGATGAGGACGGTTGCCCCGCCGAGGTCCTTGGCGAGGGCCGCCCGGAGCCGGGCGTCGGTACTGAAGTCGAGGGCTGAAAAGCTGTCGTCGAAGATGTAGATCTCGGCCCGCTTGACCAGGGCCCGGGCGATCGCCAGGCGCTGGCGCTGGCCGCCCGAAAGGTTCGTGCCACCCTGCGTGACCGGCGCCTCCAGGCCGCCTTCCATGGCCGTCACGAAGTCGCGGGCCTGGGCGATGTCGAGAGCGTGCCACAAGGCCTCGTCGGTGGCCGAGACATCGCCGTAGCGCAGGTTGCTGGCGATCGTGCCGCTGAACAGGAAGGCCTTCTGGGAGATCACGCCCATCCGCGACCAGACGTCGGCCTGGAGCATCTGGCGGACGTCCACGCCGTCGACCAGGACGGCCCCGCCGGTCGCGTCGTAGAAGCGCGGGATCAGGTTGACCAGGGTGGACTTGCCGCTGCCGGTGCTGCCCACGATCGCGGTCGTCTGGCCCGGCCGGGCCTGAAACGTGATCCCGAACAGGACCGGGTGCTCGGCCCCGGGGTAGCCAAACTCGACGTTCCGAAACTCGACCAGGCCAGCCTCGGTCGCGGCCGACGGGCTGATCGGGTGCTCGGGGTCGCGCACCGACAGCTCGGTGTCGAGGACTTCGTTGATCCGGCCGGCCGAGACGGCGGCGCGCGGCACGAACACGAACATGATCACGGCCATCAGCACCGCGAACAGGATCTGCATCAGGTACTGCAGGAAGGCGGTCAGGTTGCCGATCGGCATGGCCCCGCTGTCGACGCGGGCGGCGCCGAACCACATGACCGCGACGAGGGACAGATTGACGATCCCGGTCATCACCGGAATCATCAGGGCGAAGAGCCGGTTGACCTTGATCGAGGTGCTGAACAGGTCCTTGTTGGCGACGTCGAAGCGGGCTTCCTCGTGGCCGGTCCGGACGAACGCCCGGATGACCCGCACGCCGGACAGCATCTCGCGCATCACCTGGTTGATCCGGTCGAGCTTGACCTGCATCGCCCGGAAGAGGGGGATGGCTCGCGACATCACCAGGCCGATGACGAAGGCCATGATCGGCAGGATCACGATCAGGAGGGCCGACAGGGGCACGTCCTGGCGGATGGCCATGATGATTCCGCCGACGATCAGGATCGGGGCCGAGACCAGCACGGTCAGTCCCAGGAAGACGACCGTCTGGACCTGTTGGACGTCGTTGGTGTTGCGGGTGATCAGCGAGGCTGGGCCAAACTTGTTGACCTCGACCTGGGCAAAGCTCTCGACCTTGCGGAAGATGGACGTGCGCAGGTCGCGCCCGAAGCCCATCGATGCCTGCGCCGCCCAGTAGACCGCCAGGATCGAGGCGATTCCCAGCACGAGGGTCACGCCCAGCATCAGCGCGCCGGTCCGGGCGATGTAGTCGTTGTCTCCCTTGATGATTCCCTGGTTGATGATCGAGGCATTGAGGTCGGGCAGGAAGAGCGTCGCCAGGGCCTGGATCAGCAGGAGGATCACGACCAGGACGAGCGCCCGTCGATAGGGTCGCAGGTAGGTTCGGAGCAGGCGGATCACGACGCGTCCCCAGCTGCTGCGTCCGGTGGCCCATCCGACGGCCCAGCCGGCGGCCCCTGGGCCTCGCTTCGGGCACGTGCAGCGCGCAGGGCACGCAGCCCCAGCAGGAAGCCTTCCATCTCGTCTTCGCTCAACTGCTCGAGGAGCGTGCCCAGGCGCTTGCGATGGTGCTCCTCCAGGTTCTGAAAGACCTTCGTTCCGCGGGCCGTCAGGTGGACCATGACCACCCGTCGATCGTCGGCGTCATGGCGTCGCTCGACCACCCCGCGGGCGGCCATCCGGGCGACGATCCCGGTGGCACTCGCCACCGACACGTCAAGCGCCTCCGCGACCCGGCCCATCGAGAGGGGACCCTCGGCCTCGAGCACGGTCAGGACGCTCAGGTGGACCAGGCTGAGCGAGCTGTGCTGCCAGCGCCGGAACGCGCCCATCCGCTCCCGCGGGGCCCACGAGGTCAGCTCCCTGACCAGGTCGTCGGCGAGCCGGGCGCGCCGACCCGAGGCCCGCGGGACGCTATGTTCGGCGCTGATAGTCAATGACACATTGATAATCTAGCCGATACGAAAGGGCTGCGCAACTGCCTCAGTCGTTGGGGTGGATTCGGATGATCAGCATCGAGCCGCCGTCGGGGCTGGTCACTTCGGCGTCGTGCGGGATCGTGCCGTCCCAGCGCACGTAGTCGCCGGGGCCGGCATCCACGATGTGGTCGGCCTGGGTCATCCGGAATGTCCCGCGCAGGACCAGGTGGTGCTCCTCGCCCGAGTGGCTGTGGAGACCAACCCGGCCGCCGCCCTGCCCGGAGGTCACCTCCAGGATGGATACGTCCCGCGAGAAGCGCCCGTCGACATACTCCACCCGGCCCAGCTCGGTCTCGGTCGCCGGCCGATCGGCGGCCCGGACGACGCGCGGTTCGGGCACGTCCTCGATCAGGAACCAGGCCGCGGGCACGTCGAGGGCGGTGGCAATCGAGGTCAGGCAATTGAGCGATGGCGAGGCCTTGTCATTCTCGATCTGGGACAGATAGCCGACGTTCAGGCCGCTCCGCTCGGCGACGTTGGCCAAGGTCAGGCCACGTTCTGATCGCCACTTCTTGATCTGGACCCCGACGGCGGGCCGGCGCCGCTCCTCGCTTGGCATGTTGGATCTCCACAAACAGGTATTGACAAGGGCTGGGTAACTTCGTATGGTTGTGCCAACAACAAATATTGCTTGACAGAGGCAAACTCGTCAAGGTGTTGGAGGATCGGCCATGAAGATCGCAATCATCGGAGCAGGCAACGTGGGCACCGCCCTGGCCGGCTCATTCAAGCACGCCGGACACGACGTCGTCATCGCTTCGCGCGATCCCGAGGATGCCGGATCGGCCGCCGCCACCACCGGTTCCCGGATCGCCACCTCGAATGCCGCGGCTGCAGCCGAAGCTGACGTGGTCATCCTGGCCGTTCCGTTCAGCAGCGCGGCCGATGTCGCCGCCCAGATCGCCTCGGCCGTCGCCGGCAAGCCGGTGGTCGATACCACCAATCGGATGTCCTTCGGGCCGGCCGGCCCAGCGATCGACACGACCGGCTCGAACGCCGAAGAGCTGGCGGTTTTGCTGCCCGGCGCCCACGTGATCAAGGCCTTCAACACGGTCCTGGCCGCGAACCAGGTCCACCAGGCGGACGTTCCCGCCCCGTTCGATGGCTACGTGGCCGGCGACGATCCGACGGCCAAGGCAACCGTCCTGGCCCTGGTTGACTCGATCGGCCTCAACCCGATTGATGTCGGCCCGCTGGCCCGGGCCCGCCAGCTCGAGGGCATGGCCTTCCTGAACATCACCCTGAACATCGCCAACGGCGGCGCCTGGCAGTCCGGCTGGAAGCTGGTCGACGCCCCGGTGCCGGCAGCGGTCGCCGCCTGACCAACGTCCATGCCCTCATGCGTTGAGGGCCCGATCCACCAAAACGGCGCAGGTTCGCGGTCCAGCCGGATCGCATCCTGCGCCGTCGCGCTGTCTAGTGCAGGCGGCGCTGCCAGTCGCTGGGAACCCTGCCGGCTGGGCCGGGGACGGGTTGATCGGCGGGGTGGTGCTCGGGTGGGGCCAGCTCCGGTCCGTAGGCGTACGTCTCGGTGACGTAGTTCCAGAACCAGTCTTCGCCGGGCTCAAAGCTGCGAATGACCGGGTGGCCCTGTTCCTGGGCGTGCCGGCTGGCATGTTGCGATGGCGATGAGTCACAGCACCCGACGTGGCCGCAGCGGGCGCACCGGCGCAGGTGAAACCACCAGCCGTCCTCAGCCAGGCACTCGGCGCAGCCGGTGCCGGAGGGAGGAGCCTCCGTGTCGAAGTCGTCCTCAGCCGCCATGGTCGTGCCGCCTTTCGCGTGGTCCCGATTGCGCGCTACGCGCCTGGCTATCATGCCCACGATGTCCGAACGCCGCGGGAACCCGCGGACCCGGACCCTGGAGGGCTGATCCGTGAGCGGTTTCCGCGAGTTCCTGGTGAAGACCAACGCCCTGGCCCTGGCCGTGGGCGTCATCATCGGTATTGCCCTGGGTAATGTCGTCATCTCCCTGGTCAACGACCTGATCATGCCGCCAATCGGCTATATCCTGGGCGGGATCGACTTCAGCGAGCTGAAGATCGTGCTCAAAGCCGCCGTCGGCGGCGACCCGACGACCGAAGTCGCGATCCGCTGGGGCAGCTTCATCAACGTGGTCCTGGCGTTCATCGTGATCGCCTTCGTCGTGTACATGATCGGCAAGACGTTCATCAAGGAAGAAGCCGCCGTCCCGTCGAAGACCTGCCCCGCCTGCAAGGAGGCCAACGCGGTCGACGCGACCCGCTGCAGGGCCTGCACCAGCACCATCTGACCCTGGCCTCAGCCGGGGTGGGCAGGTCCGAACAGGCGAGCTGACCAGGTCGCGACCAGGACGACCCCAAGGCCCACCAGGACGAGGACCAGCGGGGCGGAGATCCGGTCGGCGAGGGGGCCGGCGATCAGGGTCGGCAGCAGGCTACCGGCGCTCACGATCGAGGCCAGGACCCCGATGATCCGGCCGCGCAGGTCGGCCGGCATCGACTCGAGCAGGGCGGTCTGGGCCGAGACCGAGGTGACGGCGTAGGCGCTGCCGGCCAGCACGGCGATGCCGGCCAGGATCGGCACGACCGAGATCCCGCTCGGGGCGAGGGCATCGTGGAGCGGACCCATCAGGCCCAGCGATGCGGTGAGGCCGCCGAAGGCAAGCAGCCCGGCCTCGGCCGCCCGGCGCCGGGCCAGGTGGCTGAATCGACGCAGGCCAACGACGCCCAGGATCACCCCGATCCCGAGCGGCAGGACCACCACGACCAGGTGATCCGGCTGGAGCCCGACCGTCGTCGCCAGGGCCGGCCCGAGGACGCCCAGGACGCCGGCCACCGATGCCCCGGCCGCCTGGTGGATGATCGGCCGGCTGATCTCGCGATTGCCCAGGATCACCTTGAAGCCCTGGCTCAGCTCGCGCAGGGGCTCGACCACGGCTTGCCGGCGGGTGGTCTCCGGCGGCCGCTCGAGGGGCGGCTCGGAGGGCAGTCCGATGCACGCGATTGTGGCCGCGACGTACAGCACGGCGACCACGGCGAGCACGGCCGAGGGTCCCGACAGGGTCACCAGGAGCGGACCCAGGAACGCGAAGCCAATCGCGAATGACGCCTGCAGGGTCAGGTTGAAGATGCCCATGGCCGTGCTCAGCTGGGCTGCCGGCACAGCTCGCGGGATCATCGATCCCTCGGCCGGGGTCAGGACCACGCTGGTCAGGCTGACCCCCAGGTTGAGGGCCAGCAGCACGAGCAGGTCGGCGCCGGACAGGGCCAGCCCGATCATGAGCGTCGTCCGGACCAGGTTTGGGCCGACCAGCGCCCAGCGCAGGTTCAAGCGATCCACGACGACGCCGGCAAACGGGGACAGCAGGATCTGGGGCAGGACATAGGTCGCGAACAGGAGCCCGACGGTTGCGCTCGAGCGGGTCGAGTCGAAGACCAGGATGGTCATCGCGTACAGGGCCATGTTGCCGCCGACCTGGTTGGCGGCCTGGATGAACCACAGCCGGGCGAACACGGGATTGCGCAGGAGTGGCCCGGCTGATGCCATCGTCATGCGCTCAGGATAGGGACGAACCCGGGCTGGATTCAGGAATCCGCCCGGGACCATCGGGCGGCCGGGCCAGACCAGCGGTCGATTGCATTCGGGGTCCCGTGGGCGGATGGTCGGCCGATGGTGGACTCAACAGCCCCGGGCATCCCGACGTCCCAGCTCCTGGCGGCGCTGTCGACGGCACTCGACCTGACCGAAGGCCAGCTGCCGGGTCACTCGCTCAGGACGTGCTACGTGGCCAGCCGCCTGGCTGTCCGGCTGGGCCTGCCCGATCATGATCGGGCCAACCTGTTCTACGCCGCCCTGCTCAAGGATGCCGGCTGCTCGACCAATGCCGCGGCCATCTCCCAGATCTTCGGCGGTGACGACATCGCACTCAAGACCAGCCAGGCCACCCTGGACCGGTCCATCACCGCGTACGCCGCGTTCACCCTGCGCAACCTGCCTCTCACCGAGCCCCTCCCGGCTCGCCTGGCCCGGCTCGTCCGGATTGCGCTCTCGGGGACCCGCGAGCGCCGAATGGTTGAGCAGACCCGCTGCGAGCGAGGCGCGGCGATCGCCCGCAAGGCTGGCTTCGGCGAGGATGTCGGCTCGGCCATCGCCGACCTCCATGAACATTGGGACGGCCACGGCCTGCCCTATGGCCGGCGTGCCAACGACATCCACCTGTTCGCCCGGATCCTGGCGGCGAGTGCAGCCCTGGACGTGTTCAACTCGGTTCGCGGCCCGGCCGCGGCCATCGCGATGCTGGTCCAGCGCCGGGGCAGCTGGTATGACCCGGACGTGACCACGGCCCTCCTGGCCGACGCGCCGACGATCCTGGCCGAGCTGGCCGCGCCGGACCTGGCAAGTCGAACCTGGGCGCTCGAGCCAACCAGCGAGGTGCGCGTCTCGGATGGCGCCGATGTTGACCGGATCGCGGGAGCTTTCGCCGACATCATCGATGCCAAGAGTCCGTTCACGGGTTCGCACTCACGGCGGACCGCCGAGGTGGCCGAAGCCCTGGCCGGCCGGCTCCACCTGGAGACTGGTCCAACCGTCGAGGTCCGGCGCGCAGCGCTCCTCCACGATGTGGGCAAGCTCAGCGTTCCCAATTCGATCCTGGACAAGCCGGGCCGGCTGACCGATGCCGAGTTTCTGCTGATCAAGCGACACCCCGAGATGACCCACCGGATCCTCGCCCCGATTCCGACGTTTGCGGTCGTTGCCGAGCTGGCCGCCTCGCACCACGAGCGCCTCGACGGGACCGGCTACTTTCGCGGATTGGCGGCCGAATCGCTGGCCCTGGGGGCCCGCATCGTGGCGGTTGCCGACGTCTACGAGGCGCTCACCGCGAACCGCCCCTACCGGGCGGGCATGACCACGGATGAGGCCCTGTCGGTCATCGCCAGCATGTCCGGCGGGCACCTGGCACCCGAGGTCACGGCGGTCCTGACCGACATCGTGCCCGGCCTGGCCCCGGTCACGGCCGACCGGCCGTACCCCTTGGGGGCCGGCCAGCCCGCCCTGGGCTGAGCATGGTGAAGCCGGCGGATCCAGGTGGATCCACCGGCTTGGGTGTCCGGGTCGCGGCCCGGCCGGAAGGCTGCCGAGTCGTTATCCGAGCAGGTAGTGCAGCGCCGGTCGATGAGTCACGATCTCGGTCTTCTCGATGACTGCATCGAGTCCGTAGACCAGGCCGGCCGAAGCGTAGGCCAGGTACAGGGCCACGGCGGTGTACAGGACGGTCTCGTTGAACGGGCCGTTCGCGAAGCTCCAGGCGGCAACGGTGATGAAGGCCATCAGGATTGCGCCCATGACACCGGCGAAGCGGACGGCGAGGCCCACGATCAGGGCAATCCCGATGCCCAGCTCACCGACCACGACCAGCCAGTTGATCACGCTGATCAGGCCAGGGTTGCCGGCGATGGAGACCCACAGGTCGTGGGTGGGATTGACCACCGTCTTGGGATCTGATCCGGGCAGCGTGCCGAGGGATCCGAACTGGAGGAAGCCGGCCGACGTGAATGCCTTGCCCGAGCCGGCGAAATCAACGACCTTCTCGAGGCCGGCAAACAGGAAGCCGCCACCGAGCAGGATGCGAAGTGCTGCGAGGCCCTTGGCCTTGGTCATGATGTTGTCCTTCCGCTCGAGTCCGGTGCGCCGTCCCGGTGCTATTCCGGTGTGGTCGTCGAACTCGATGCCATCGTGGGCTCCGGGCCGCTCAGTCGAGCGTGCCGCGGGTCACGAAGGACGGGCCGCTCGGCCCGCGGCCCGGGTGCCACCCGGCCCCTCGCTGGATCAGGTACCGCCACCTGGGGTATGCAGGCGAGCCATGTAGGCCGCGGCCTGGGCGCGCCGTTCCAGGTTGAGCTTGGCCAGGATCGAGCTGACATAGTTCTTGACGGTCTTGTCCGACAGGAAGACCTCGGTCGCAATCTCCTTGTTCGTCTTGCCCTCGGCCACCAGCAGCAGAATCTTCTGCTCCTGCGCCGTCAGCTGGGCAAGCTCATCGGGCTGGTCGGCCGTCGCGATCCGCCGGATGCGCTCCAGGACGCGCCCGGTCACGGCCGGGTCGAGGAGCGATTCGCCGCGGCCGACCGCCTCGAGAGCGGCGACCAGGTCGCGCGCCCGGACCTGCTTGAGGAGATAACCGCTCGCGCCGGCCACGATGGCCGACAGGACGGCGTCCTCGTCCGGGTAGCTGGTCAGGATGACGACCCGGGTGGCCGGCAGCTCGGCCCGGATCTCGCGGCAGGCTTCGATCCCGGATCCGTCCGGCAGTCGGACATCCATGATCACCAGGTCGGGTTCAAAGCGACGGGCTGCTTCGACGGCGTCGGCCACGGTGCCCGCCTCGGCCACAACCTGGAATTCCGGCCGGCGGCCGAGCAGGGCGACCAGGCCCTGCCGGACAATCTCGTGGTCATCAACGATCAGGAGGGTCAACGGGCGAGCGGCTGGCGACGGTGATCCGGTCAACTGGCTCCTCTACCTGGCTGGATCTGGAACGCGGACGATGACCTGGCTGCCCGTCCCCAGTTGACTCTCGATCGTGATCGTTGCGCCGATCTGACCGGCCCGGTCGCGGATGTTGGCGAGACCCTGGTGGCCGAGCTTGCCGACCCGCGCCGGATCGAAGCCGATGCCATTGTCCTCGATCCGCAGTTCGTAGCCGCGGCCGGTCCCGGTCGCGGTCAGGCCGACGATGGCGCGGCTCGCCCGCGAGTGTCGGACGACGTTGCTGAGCGACTCGCTGACGATGGCCAGGAGCTGCCCGGTGACAACAGCCGGCGGCTCGTCAACCGGCTGCGGAACCTGCAGCTCGACGTCGATCAGGGTGTTATGCCGGTACTCGTCGACGAGGGCGGCCAGGCCGGCGATCAGCGAGGCACCCTCGAGCAGCTCCGGGCGCAGGCCAAAGATGAAGTTGCGGATGTCCTGGATCGCGAGGTGGATGGCCTCGATGGCCCGCTCGACCCGGGCCTCGGCCTCGGGCTGGTCGTCGGCCATGATCTCGGGCACGTCCTCCAGCGACAGGCCCACGCCGTACAGGTTCTGAATGATCCCGTCGTGGAGGTCCCGGGAGATCCGTTCGCGCTCATCGACAACGGCCAACCGCTGGAGCTGTTCGTGGAGCCGGGCATTCTCCATGGCAATCGCCGCATGCAACGCGAACGTCTCGACCAGGGACTGGTCGGCCGCACTGAATTCGCTGCCGTCAATCTTGTTGGTCAGGTACAGCCGTCCCAGCGAGACGCCTTTGATCGAAATCGGGACGCCCAGGAAGCTGCTCATCGGCGGGTGGTTGGGCGGGAAGCCGGACCGGCGCGGATCGACATTTAGATCCGGCACCCGGAACGAGCGATTCTCGCGGATGATCAGGCCCAGCAGGCCGTGGCCCTCGGGCAGGGCTCCCAGCAGGCGGCGCGTCGCGTCATCCATGCCGCTGGTGATGAATCGTTCGATCCGGCCGTAGACGTCGACAATCCCGAGGGCGGCGTACTCGGCGCCCACGAGCGGCCGAACGGCGTCCACGATCACCTGGAGCACCGCATCGACCGAGGTCAGGCCGGCGATGGCTCGAACGGCTGCGTCGAGGGCAGCGTGGACCGGGCCGACCACCGGCCCGGGCTCGCGCTCGGCAGGAAGCCGCGGATTCGTGCTCATGCCGCTCGACCGCGGAGCAGCCAGGCGCGGGTCGGGCCCTTGCCTTTCAACTCCACCATTCCCAGCGGCTCCAGCTCGAAGGCACCGGCCAGGGCGCCGGCCACGGCCTCGGAGACCTGGATCTCACCGGCTGGTGCAGTGGTCTCCAGGCGGCTGGCCAGGTTGACCGCATCCCCCCACAGGTCGTACACGAACTTGCTGCTGCCAATCACTCCGGCCGCGACCGGGCCGCTGTGGAGGCCGATCCGGACTTGCCATGGTGGGCCCACCGCCAGGACGGCAGCCCGCATCGCCAGGGCCAGGTCGGCCGCCGCGTGGACGTGTCCAGCGCCCGATCCGGGCAATCCCGCGGCGGCCATGTAGGCGTCGCCGATGGTCTTGATCTTCTCGACGCCGAACGTCGCGCAGGCCGCGTCGAAGGTCGAGAAGAGGGCATTGAGCGAGCTGACCAGGTCGGTCACGGGCAGGATCGCCGAGATTTCGGTGAAGCCCACGAAATCGCTGAAGACCACGGCCACGTCGTCGTAGCGATCAGCGATGCGCTGCTCGCCGGCGTTGAGCCGGTCGATGATCGGCTGAGGCAGGACGTTGAGCAACAGGCGCTGCGAGCGCGCTCGTTCCGTTTCGAGCTCGCCCATCAGCCGGTCGAGGAGCCGGGCGTTGGTGTCCCGGATCTGCTCGACCTGCTGGAGGGTAGCCTCGAGCTGGCTGACCCGGCGGGCCAGTCGGGCATGATCCTTGGCCAGGGCCCTGGCGACGTCCGAGACCACCTCCGTGCTCACTTCTTCGGCCGGCGGCTGGGCGCTGGCGAGCGGTTCGCTGTTCACGTGCCGAGGAGCAGTGTGACGAAGGTCTCGTTCAGGAACCGGCTGGAGGCCGTTCCCCGGATGGGTCCGATCTCGCCGTAGCAGTACAGGCCGGCCAGGGGGAGGGACGGCCCGAGGGCCGATCGAGCAAGCTCGGCCTCGACCCTGGTCCGTGAGCCCAGCAGGAACTTGCGCACGGCACACGAGAAGATCAGGGCGGCCTCCGGCCGCGAGCCGGCGGGGAATTCGGCGCTGGCCTGGTCGAGAGCCAATCGCGTTCCGGCCAGGATGTCGTCAATGTCGGCGGTCGTCAGCTGGACCAGCGCCCCAACCGGGATCGAACCGGCCAGCAGGATGGAGCCGGAGGCCGGGTTGGAGCCCTGGATGGCGCGCAGGTACGACTCGCTTGCGCCGGCCTCCACCACCGCCAGGGGATTGCCGTACGACGCGGGACCGGTGACATCCAGGTAGCGGGCCAGGAACTCGAGGGCCGGCCGGCCGTCGATCTCGTGGACCGCGCCGTACTCGGACCGGGTGACCACGCCGGTCGCGCCGATCGTCCGCCAGCCCGTGCCAACGGCCGTAGAGAAGGCGATCGGCCCCGAGAACAGGAGCACGGCCAGGCCGTCCTGGACGACCCGCTCGGCGCAGAACTGGAAGGTTGGCGTGACCGTCACGAAGTCGCGCCGGGACGACGTTCCGCCCACGATCACGACGCCTTCGGGCAGCGCCCTTGCCATCGCGTCGAGGGTCAGCTGGGGATCAACCACGAAGCCCTCGGTCAGGACGATGCACACCCGAGGCTCAAGGTCGGTCCCGGCCAGCGCCTGGGCCGCTGCCGCCTGGCAGGCGGCGCCGACGTCCTGGCCCAGTCCTGCGCCCAGCCCGGCGGTCACCTTGACCGTGTCCGAGGCGAACAGGGCGAGGCTGATCGAATCCTCCTGGAACCCCTGCGAGGAGATCTCGGCGGCCGAGGTGGACCCCATCACCACCACGCCCGGGAATGCCTCCCGGATGGCCGTCAGGATCTGCGGGTCGAAGCTGTCGAAGGCCGAGAACAGGATTCCTGCCTGCGGGCTCAGCCCGCCCAGCGCCTCCGAGCACTGGGCGATGACGGCCGTGATCGCGTCGATCGGATCGACGTCGTCACTGTTGCCAACTGCCATCGTGAGCATGGGCCGCCTCCTTGGCCCACTGTACATTCCCGGGCCGGCCTGGACCGCTGGGCCCCGACCTGGCCTACAGCCGGACCGGGCGACCCGTCCGGGCCGAGCGCAACAGGGCCTCGATCGTGCGCGCCTGGCCCAGGGCGTCGGCCCGGCCCAGGCGCTGAGGGCGCTGGCCGTGGATCGCCGCGGCCATGTCGGCCAGCTCGAGGCCATACGGATCGAAGCCGTCGTAGCGAGTCTCGACGCCGTCGTGCCAGACCGCCGCCGGGTTCGACTGCCAGGGATCCGGCGCGAACAGGGACCCGGCCGAGCCAATCGCCTCGATCCCGCGATGGGAGTAGGTGAATGAGGCGCCGAACTCCGCGATCACGCCCGACGAGAAGTGGAGGAGCCCGCTGAAACGCAGGTCGACGCCGGTGGGACCCATCGTGGCGTAGCCCATCACCTCGTCGGGGTCCTCGCCGGCCAGCAGCCGGGCGCCGCTGATCGGGTAACAGCCGACGTCGCCCAGGGCACCGCCTTCGAGATCGGCCCGCAGGCGCACGTCCAGCGAGTTGTCCAGGACGTAGCCAAAGGTGGCCCGGATGAGCTGGAGCTGGCCGATCGCGGGCAGCAGCGCCTGCAGGGCAACGGCCTGTGGATGGTGGCGCCACATGAACGCCTCGGACAGGATCAGGCCGGCCGCATCCGCGGCGTCGAACGCCGCATCGACCTCGGCGGGCAGGAACGTGTACGGCTTTTCGCACAGGACGTGCTTGCCGGCCGCCAGGGCCGCCATCGTCCAGCGATGGTGGAGGTTATTGGGCAGGGAGATATAGACGGCGTCGACGCCCGGATCGGCCAGCAGTGCCTCGTAGCTTCCGTGCGCCCGCTCGATTCCGGTTTCGGCTGCGTAGATGGCGGCCCGCTCGGGCGTCCGGCTGCCGACCGCGACGATTTCGGCCGTCGCCGTCGTCGCTGCGCCGGCCAGCAGCTTGTAGGTGATTCCGCCGGTCCCCAGGATGCCCCAGCGGATCGGGTGGTTACCGGCCCCAGCCGGCGCGAATTCGTGGTTGGGCTGATGGGTCATCGCGGAACCGTACTACGCGGGGAAGGTCGCCCTCCAACCGGATCGAGGCCGTGCATGACCGGATCCAGGTGGCCCCTCTTCAGGAGGTCCCGGTAGATCGCCGCGCTGGCCCGGATCCCGTCGGCCAGTGGGGTGACGGCGGCCGACCCGAGCACTTCGATCCCGTCATGGTCGATCTCGGCCGGAAACGGCAGGTCCACCGGCTGGAAGCTGATCAGGTCGTGGGCCCCCGGTACGGCGGCCTCGATCCCGGCCAGGAAGGTGGGGCCATCGGCCAGCTGGCCGGGCAGGTTGAAGGCGTGGGCTCCTTGGATGGCGCTGCGGCTGGCTGCGACCAGGGTGCCCGCGACGTCCTCGGCGTACTGGTACAGCGTCGGTCCCCGGAAGGGCACGGTATACGGCCGGCCCAGGATCGCCGCGATGATCGCCTTGGTCGGGCCGCTGGTCATGCCCTGGTCGCGACCCACGCCGTAGACCGTGAGTGGCCGGAGGGCGACACTCGAAAGTCCGTCGTCCAGCCAGTAGACCCGGGCGTTGCCCTCGTTGGCCAGCTTGTACACGCCGTAATGGTTGGTCGGGTGGGCGGCGGCATCGGCGCCCAGCCGGCCGGTGGATGAATCGACGTCATTGGGCTCGAACATCGCGATCGAGCTGGTATAGACAACCGGGGCCATCGACTCCGATCGAGCCCGGCGCTTGACCGCCTCAAAGACATTGACCGTGCCCCCGACATTGACCCGGGCACCGAGCGGGGGATCGGCTCGGCAGAACGGAACCTGCAGGGCGGCCAGATGGATCACGTTACTGATCCCGTTGCGGTCCAGGGCCGATTCGAGGGCGCCCAGCTCGGTGATGTCGCCGGATTCGAAGTTGACCTGGCCCAGCTCCTCGTCGGTCATGATCTGGCGCAGACGGCGATCTGCGCCGCCCAGGTCGAAGGTGGTCACGGGGACACCATCACGGACCAGGGCCCGGACCGTCCATGCGCCGATGAACCCGAGGGCGCCGGTGACCAGGAAGCGCTCCGGGGCGGTGGTCATCAGGAAGCCGCACCGCTCTCGAACCGGCAGGTATTCACCAGCCGACCAATTCGCTCGATCTCCACGACTACCTCGTCACCATCGCCGAGCAGGATCGGCCGGTCACGGAAGATGCCCACTCCGCCCGGGGTTCCGGTTGCGATCACGTCGCCCGGCTCCAGCCGGAACGCCTGGGAACAGTGGCTGATGATCGCGGCCACGCCAAAGTACATGTCGGCGGTGGTGGCCTGCTGGAGCGTCCGGCCAGCGACCTGGCAGCTGATCGCGAGCGACTGCGGATCGGGAATCTCGTCGGCTAGCAGGGTTTCGGCTGGCAGCCAGGAGGTACCCGCTACCACGCCCAGGCCAGCCCCGGCCGAGGGCAGTCGGTAGGAGATGAGCCGCATCGGTTCAGTATACTGACCCGCGGACGACAGACTGAACAGAGGTTGGACATGCCCTTCGAGCCGTTCGAGTTGGTCCGGCTCGGGCGCGTCTCTCCCGACATCTCCACGCTCGCAGGTCCGCCCGCATGAAGCGGACGATCGATGCCCACCAGCACCTGTGGGATCCGGCCACTACCGACTACCCCTGGCTGACCGACGACCTGGCCGTGATCCGCCGACGCTTTGGGCCCGAGGACCTCGGCCCACTGCTGGCGGCCGCCGGCGTCGACGCGACGATCCTGGTCCAGACCAGGTCAAGCCTGGACAACACCCGCGAGTTCCTGGAGACGGCCGGCGCGACGCCGTTCATCGCCGGCGTGGTCGGCTGGGTCGACCTGACCGACCCCGGGATCGCCGACACGATCGCCGAACTACGGGCCGGCCCGGGCGGCGATCAGCTCGTCGGCATCCGCCACCAGGTTCACGACGAAGCCGATCCCGGGTGGCTCGGCCGAGCGGACGTCCGGCGCGGCCTGCAGGCCGTCGGCCAGGCGGGCCTTGCCTACGACCTGCTGGTCCGGTCGCGCGAGCTGCCAGCGGCAGTTGCCGTGGCCCGCGATCTGCCGGCGGTCCAGTTCGTGCTCGACCACCTGGGCAAGCCGGCTATCGCTCGCGGCGAACGCCAGGAATGGGCACGCCTGCTGGCGGAATTCGGGCCGCTCGAGCACGTGACGGCGAAGATGTCCGGGCTGGTGACCGAGGCCGACTGGCCAACCTGGACCGTGGCCGACCTGCAGCCCTACGTCGACGATGCCCTGGCCGTCTTCGGGCCCGGCCGCCTGGTCTTCGGATCAGATTGGCCGGTCTGTCTCCTGGCGGCGCCCTACAACGTGGTCGTGGCAACTGCGCGCGCCCTGACCGCGACGTTGTCCGGGGCCGAGCGCTCGGCGATCTTCGGGACGACCGCCGAGGCCGTCTACGGACTCGGCTAGGTTCGCTCCAACGGGTCGCTCAGCCCCGCCAGCCGGTACGATCCGGGCATGGCCCCGATCCTGCGCGTCTCGATGGCCTACCTGGCCTATTTCAGCGCCGTCGGGGCGGCCTCGCCGTACCTCTTCCTGTACTACAGCCACCTGGGCCTGGGCCTGGCCGAGATCGGTGCCCTGGCCGCCCTCTCGGCTGCGGTCGGGCTTGTCGTTTCGCCGGCCTGGGGCGCGCTCGCCGACCACTTCGCCCAGACCCGCCTGACCCTGCCCCTGGCGGCCCTCGTGGCGATCGGCGGTGCCCTGATCCTGGCCACCGGCCACGACCTGGCCCAGATCGGGGCGGGCGTCGTCGTCCTGGCGGTCGGCCTGGGGGGCCTCGGTCCGATCCTCGACGCGCGGGCGATCGAGACGCTCGGCCCCGACCGGGGCCTGTACGGCCGGGTTCGGGCGCTCGGATCGGCGGCCTTTGTCGTCGGCGCCTGGGCCGTCGGGATCCTGATCGACCTAAACGGCCTGGCGTCGCTGTTCCTCGCCTATATCCCGGCCCTGACCGTGACGGCCCTGGTGTCGGTCAGCCTGGTTCGCCGGCCGGCTACGCGCACCGTGGGCATCGTGCACGGCACAGTCGGCCTGGTCCGGGCGCCCGGAATGCGCCTCTTCCTGCTCGGGTCATTCCTGGTCTGGACCGCCCTGGTCGCGGTCAACTCGTTCGTGTCCATCCGGATGGAGGCCGTTGGCGGAGCGGCCGCGACGGTCGGCCTGATCTGGGCCATCGGGGCCGCAGTCGAGGTGCCCGTGATGTGGTCGTTCGCCCGGCTCGTGCGCCGTTTCGGGGTCGGCCGGCTGATGATTGCCGGAGCATTCCTGTTCGCCGTTCGGGCGGGCTTGGCCGCTGTTGCCGGCGACCCGCCGACACTCCTCGTGACGGCCCCGATTGCCGGCGTGGCCATGGGCCTGTTCTTCATCGGAGCGGTGAACTTCGTCGCCGAGCGGGCACCGGGTGGCCTGGCCGCAACGGCCCAGGGCCTGTTCAGCGCCGTCCTCGGGCTGGCCACGATCGTCGGCTCGGCGGTCAGCGGCGTGCTGGCCGGTTGGCTCTCAATCCCGGGAATGTTCGGCCTGGCCGCGGTGGCCAGCGTGCTCGCCACAGCCGTCGTCACCCTGGCCGTGGGCTGGGTCCGCCGGCCGGTGCCGGTGGTCGAGACTGGCGGGTCGATTTGACGGAATCGGTCAAGGGCCCGATGGTGGCTGCTGCGTCGCAGGCGCCGGGCTCCCATTCGGTGGGTCCGAAGCGCGCGATCGATCGGATCCACCCCTTGGCTCGAACACCCTTCTCGCCGCCTGAGGCGAACATCGTCGTGTCCAGCGACGGCTACTTCGATGTCTATCCGTCGACCACCCGGACCAACGGCGACAAGCCGGCCTACCGCGGCCGCCTGGCCGAACTCGGTTCGGGAATCCGGGGCGTGGACGATCGCCTGGCCGTCCGGCCCGGGTCGGTCGCGCTCACCGACGCGGTCCACGCCTGGTCGGCCGTCAACGGCGCCGCCGCCGTGCGCGGTGAGCTCGGCCGCGGCCGGGACGGCAAGCAGACCGAGGCGTAGCGCCGGGACGATCGGCCGGGCTAGCTGAGCGCCGGGTCGGGCTTCAGCTCGCCCGACCCGCGGACCACCAGCCGGGTGGGAATGACGATCCGCTGCGGTGGGCGGAGGTCGCCACCCATCCGGGCGAAGAGGAGCTCTGCGCCCGCCCGACCGAGCTCGCCTGGATCGTAGGCCACCACCGTCACGGGTACGGCCAGCAGGTCGGCCAGCTCGAAGTCATCAAAGCCCACGACCCCAACCGGTCGATCGAGGGCACGTACCGCCCGGACCACACCGATGCAATTCCGGTTGTTCTCGGCAAAGATCGCGGTGGGTGGGTCGGGCCCAATGAGGAGCTGCCCGGCCACGACCTCGGCCAGCTCGCTGCGCGCTGATCCGAACCGGACAATGGCCGGATCAAAGGCCACACCGGCCTCGTCCAAGGCCTGCCGGTAGCCGGTCAGGCGTTCCTGGGCAGTGGGCAGGAGCTCGGAGTCACCCACGAAGCCGATCCTGCGGTGGCCGAGGGCCAGCAGGTGCTGGATCGCCCTGCGAGCGCCCTCAACGTTGTCCAGGACGACCGCATCGGCCTCGATCCCGGCTGCCGGCCGGTCGACGAACACGATCTGGATGCCCAGCCGGCGCTGAGGCTCGAGATAGCCGTGGTCGCTGCCGGTCGGCACAACGATCAGACCGTCGACGTGGCGCTCGAGCAGGTCGGTCACGATCTGCCGCTCGCGGATCGGGTCCTCGGCCGAACTGCCGATGATCAGGGTGGCCTGATGGCGATTGGCGACTGCTTCGACGGCCGTGGCGATGGCCGCATAGAACGGGTTCAGGAGGTCGGCGATGACCAGGCCGATGCTCGACGTGGCCAGCCCGTCGCGCAGGTTCTTGGCCACGATGTTGCGCCGGAACCCCAGGCTGGCAACCGCGCCCTCCACCCGCTCGCGGACATCCGGGCGGACATTGGGCTCGCGATTGAAGACCCTCGAGACGGTCTTGAGGCTCACCCCGGCCAGCTCGGCCACGTCGCGCATGGTGGGCCGGCGGGTGCCGGTCATCTGGGCTGACATCGTACGTTCATTGTCGCTGGCTACGTGTGCCTGAGTCAATGATCTGTGCGTGACCGCCGACCGCTCTCGCGAATTTGGATATTGACAACGTGAGACTTGGACCCTATCTTCCCGCCCAGCGTTGGGCGCACAAAGCGCCGGCTGCGGGGCGTCTCGCCCCCTGAGAGGAGCAACGAGTTGCGGAGCACCAAGATCCTGGCGACCGTCGCGATGACCGCGGTCATCGCGGCCGCCTGTTCAAGCGGTGGAACGGCGGCTCCATCAACCGCCGCGAGCGCAGCCGCCAAGGCCTGGAACCTGACCCTGATCCAGGGCGTGAAGGGCGATCCGTTCTACGTCACGATGGCCTGCGGCGCGCAGGCCGAGGCAACCAAGGACGGCGCCAAACTGACCGTGACCGGTGGCGACAAGTGGGACGCCAGTGTCCAGACGCCGGTCGTTGACTCGGTCACGGCAAGCAAGCCGGACGGGGTGATGATCGCGCCGAACGACGGCAAGGCGATGTTCGCGCCGCTCAAGGCCATGAACGATGCCGGGGTCAAGGTCACCCTGGTCGACACAGGCCTGGAGGACACCTCGTTCGCCAAGGGCGTGATCACCTCGAACAATGCCCAGGGCGGCATGGTTGGCGCCCAAACCCTGGCCAAGCTGATCGGCGACAAGGGCACCGTCCTCGTCGTCAACGTCGATCCGGGGATCACCACCACGGATGCCCGGGTCAAGGGCTTCAACGACGAGATGGCCAAGCACCCCAATATCACCCTGCTGCCCGTGCAGTTCACCCATGACGACCCGACGGCCGCGACCGCGATCACCACGTCGACGCTGGCTGCCCACTCCGACCTGGCCGGCATCTTTGCCACCAACGTGAACACCGCCGAAGGTGTGGCCGCCGCCCTGAAGCAGGTCGGTAACTCGTCGGTCAAGATCATCGCCTTCGACGCCGGCCCCAAGCAGGTCCAGGACCTGAAGGACGGCGTGGTCCAGGGCCTGATCGCCCAGGATCCCTACCAGGAAGGCATTCTTGCCGTCCAGGCCTCCCTCGCGGCCCTCAACGGCCAGACCCCCACGAATACCCAGACCGAGCTTGCCGCCATCACCAAGGACAACCTGGCTGATCCGGCAATCAAGAAGTTCCTGTACCTGAGCTCCTGCTCTTAGTCGCTCCTCCTCCTCCTCCAATGTCAGGGGCCGGCCACTCACGACCGGCCCCTGACAACTTAGTTCCGAGGTCTCGCGGACGACGGCGCGCATCCGCCCAGGAGGCAGCATGCCCGAACCACTGATGGAAGCTCGCGCCATCGTCAAGGACTACGGCCACGTGGCCGCCCTGCGGGGGGCCGACCTGAGCGTCTACCCGGGCGAGATCGTTGCCCTGATCGGCGACAACGGGGCCGGCAAGAGCACCCTCGTCAAGGTCCTGTCGGGAACCGTTCAGCCCGACGCCGGCGAGATCATCCTGGATGGTCAGAGCATCCGGATCAGCTCACCCTTCGACGCCCAGCGCCTGGGCATTGAGACCGTGTACCAGGA
>JBBRIV010000009.1:0-23845 GCA_038220425.1 Candidatus Limnocylindrales bacterium | reverse complement strand
ACACCGGTCTCGCCCATGATCGGTGAGTAGTCGGCCGAGATGTCACAGATCCCGGTCCACTGGCGGAGGATCCGCAGGTTGCGCAGGAAGGGCAGGAGGTGGGCGGCCTTGGCCGAGCAGCTCTGCAGGAAGTTGAAGCTCGATCCCAGTGAATACGACGGTGCCGGGTCGAACTCGGCGCCCAGGAGCATCTGGCCGCGAGCCGTCTGCGAGACGTAGCACAGCAGCTCGGTGTCGCTGATGATCGGCCCGAAGCCCTGGGCGTAGGCGTTGGTCACGAAGGCCTGCAGCGGATGAGTCCGAATGGGCAGTCGCACGTCGGCCATCGAGGCGATCGTGGTGACGTTGCCGCCGACCGCGCTGAGCACGATCCCGGCGCTGATTGGCCCAATGGCCGTCTGGACGCCCACCACCCGCTGGCCATCGCGGAGCAAGCCGGTGACCGGGGTGTGCGGGATGACATCGACCCCGCGGCGCATCGCGCCCTGGGCGTAGGCCCACACGACCCGGTCATGGCGGGCCGTGGCCGCGCCTACGTGGTAGGAGGCGCCGAGCACGGGATAGCGGCCGCCTCCGGAGATGTCGAGCTGGGGGCACAGGCCGCGCGCTTCCTCGGGGCCGACCATCACCGTCTCGGCGCCGCAGGCGGCATTGAGCAGGCAGCGCGCCCGCTCCGCGCGCATCGCCGTCTCGGTGTGGGCCAGCCACAGCAGGCCCTTGGTCTTGTGCATGATCCAGCAGCCGGTTTCGTCCTCGAGCGTGCGGTACAGCTCCAGGCTGTGCTGGTAGAAGCGGATCGACTCGGGGATCCCGTAGTTCGCCCGGATGATCGTCGTGTTCCGGCCGGAGTTGCCCGAGCCGATGTAGTTCGCCTCGATTACCGCCACGTTGGTGATCCCGTGGCGGGTCGCGAGGTAGTAGGCGGTGGCCAGGCCGTGGCCGCCGGCGCCGATGATTACGACGTCATACGACGCCTTCGGCTCGTGCCACTCCAGGCCAAGTAGCGTCTCGACGAACTCGTTCATCGCAGGCGCTCGGCAAGGTCGTGGGCGTACGGCCGGGCACACAGCAGCAATGCCCGATCGGTCGCCAGCCAGAGCTTGGCCGGGACGCCGGCAATGAGCCCCTGGGCCAGCACCGGCCGGTTCGCCGGCAACGGCCATTCGATGTGGGGGACGAGCCGTGCCTCGACCTCGGCGGGTGTCAGCCAGCAGCCCACGAAACCCGATTCCTCGACGATGATCGCGTCGACGTCGACGGATTCGAGCGGGCCATCGATGAGCACGAAGACATCGTCAGGCGCCAGCCTGAGCACGACGTCGCCAACGGCCACGACGATGCTCTCGATCCCGGCCGGGTCGGCCACGATCCGGACGCCCCGGATCGTATCAAGCGCGAGCACGAAGGCCCTCCGGATCGTAGAACGGTGGTGCCGTGACGATCGCCGTCCGGTCGTCGATCGTGACCTCATCCGGGAACGGCGCCCGCTTCTGCCAGCCGAGCATGACCGCCTGGCCCAGCAGCGGTGAGCTGAAGCTCGACGAGACGTGGCCCACGATCGTGCCATCGGACCAGATCGGGCTGCCCTCCGTGGGCGCGGGGCCGGGCATCGTCAGGCCAACGAGGCGCCGCTGGTCGGGCAACAGGGCGGTCCGGGCGAGCGCACTCCGGCCGACGAACTCGGGCTTGTCCATCCGGACGGCCCAATCCATGCCCAGCCGGTGCGGCGTCGAATCGAGCTCGGAGTCCATGCCCACGATCACGTGGCCCTTCTCCAGGCGCAGCCCGAACAGGGCCCGGAGGCCATGCGGGCGGATGCCCAGGTCGTGGCCCAGGTCCAGCAATGAGCGCCACAGCTCAACCGACCGATCGACCGGATGATGCAGCTCGAAGGAGGCCTCACCGGTGAAGCTCAGGCGCATCACGTGGCAGGGCACCCCGGCCACGTCGGCGTGGTGGTGGTCGAGGAAACGCAGCGGCGCGTCGAGGCCGGCCCTCGCGAGCAGCTCCGCCGCCAGCGGGCCGGTCACGTTGATCGCGGCCAGTGACATCGTCCGGTCCAGGACGTGGACGCGCAGGCCCCATGTCTCGATCCAGTCGCGGACCCACATCTCGGCGTTGGCCGCGCCGCCCGAGGTGAACGTCAGCACGAAGCGCGTCTCCGCCTCGCGCACGATCATCCCGTCATCGATCAGGTGGCCGCGCTCGTTCAGGAGCAGGGCGTAGCGAGACCGGCCCGGGCGCAGGTCGGCCACCCGGTTGGGGTACAGCCGTTCGAGGAACTCGACGACGTCCGGGCCCGACACGATCAGCTTGCCGAGGGTGCTGACGTCGCCGATCGACACGGCCTCGCGGACCGCCCAGTACTCGGCAACGTGGTCGCCATACGTCCACGGCCGCCACCAGCCGGCGAACCGGTCGAGCTGCCCGCCGAGGGCCAGGTGCTCGTCGTGCAGCGGCGTC
Organism: Candidatus Limnocylindrales bacterium; assembly: GCA_038220425.1. Taxonomy (GTDB): domain Bacteria; phylum Chloroflexota; class Limnocylindria; order Limnocylindrales; family CSP1-4; genus Palsa-1033. The sequence goes on along the minus strand of JBBRIV010000009.1, from coordinate 21,382 downwards.
CGCTTGAACGCGTCGAGATGGACGTCGGCGGCGGCTTCGGCAAGGGTGATCTGGCGCGAAGCTGGCCGAGCCGTAAACGGCTCTGGCACCGTCCCCGTGCGCGCCGCGACCCAGGCCCGGACGTGGGGCAGGCACACGCTGCCCTGGCAGGTGCCCGTGCCGGCCAGGCTCGCCCGCTTGACCAGCTCCAACTCCTGGAAGCCGCGCTCCCAGACGCCCTCCAGGTCGTCCACGCCAACACCGGCGCACGGGCAGACGATCCCGGCGGTGGGTGCAGGCGGCAGCGCGAACGACTCGGCGGCCGGCCCGACCACGCGCACCGGCAGGTCCGCCGACATCCGGGCCAGCAGGTCACGCGGGGCCCGACCCAGTCCCAGGATCACGGTCTGGCAGGGCGTGGTCACCTCGACCACGGCCTCGCCCGCGGCGGCACCCCCGGCCTCGTCCCCGGCCTCGCCCGCGCCGCCGGCCATGACGACCGCGGACACGCGATCGACCCCCTCGAACCGAACGAGCCGGCCGGCCAGATTCGTGCAGGGCACCCCCGATGGCGGCGTGCCTACTGCCACGGCAACGCCCAGGTCAACCCCGGCCGCGTGAAGACGCTCGGCGGCCCGGGCCGTGAGCAGGCCCGCCAGCCGGTTGCCCGGACAGACCGGCTGGAGCTCGGCCGCGCCGGTGGCCACGACGATCTCGTGGGCGTGGACATGGAGCATGCCGGTCGAGCTCCGCACGATGACCGCGGGGCCGCCGTAGATCGCCACGACCTCGGCATCGTCACTGGCATCCAGGACGAGCACGTCGCGCCCGGCGGTCCGGGCCGACGCCGCCGCGGCCCGGCCACTGTCGCCTGCCCCGATCACCACCAGGTCCACCGCGATCCGGCGGACCGCAACCGACCGGGCGGCCGGCGGGCGGGTGACGTCGGGCTGGGCGACCGGCTGAAGGGGTGGAGCGCCCAGGGCCGGATGGCGCTGGACCAGCGTGCCCGGCCGGCAGGCCGTCTGGCAGGTCCGGATCCAGGCGGTCCCGTCCACCTGGGCCACGCAATTTCCGCAATCTCCGGCCAGGCACAGCGTTCCGCCCCGGGCCGGATGCTGACCGGCGCGGAGCACGGCCAGGGCGATCGAATCGCCGGGTTCGTAGTCGATCGGTTGCCCGTCGACGACGATCCGGCCGGTCCCAGTCACCCGCGCATCCGCCGGCCCGGCGAGTCGTAGACGGGCTCGAACTGGAGCGTTGCCGGCCGGCGCCGACCGAGGATCTCGATTTCGAAGCCGTTCGCCCGGTCGGGCGTCACGAGGGCGGCCGGCACGTAGCCCAGGGCCAGCGACAGACCGACACGGTGGCCGTAGCCGCCCGAGGTCACCCAGCCAACGACGCTCCCGTCGTGCCAGATCGGTTCGTCGCCGATCACGTCGGCCGGGTCGTCCGGATCTGGCTCCACCACCAGGGTCACCAGGCGTCGTTCCGGGCCCTGGGCCGACTCCGCCTCGAAGGCCGCCCGGCCGATGAATTCGTGGTCGAGCCGGATGTAACCCGCGATCCCGGCTTCGAGCGGGGTGTAGATCGGCCGGTACTCCCGGAACCAGGTGCCGTAGCTCTTCTCGAGGCGCAGGGACAGGAGCGCCCGCTGGCCGAACGGCCGGATCCCATGGGCGGCACCCGCCGCCATGAGCCGATCGCACAATGCCTGCTGGTATTCCGGGGCAACCCACCGCTCGTAGCCGAGCTCGCCCGTGTAGCTGATCCGGCCGACCCGGGCCGGGATCATCCCCAGGTCCACGGCTCGGAAGTCCATGAATCGGAAGGCATCGCTGGCCAGGTTCGTGTCGGTCAGCTGCTGGAGGACGTCGCGTGCCCGCGGCCCGGCCACGGCCAGGCCGACCAGGCCCAGGCCCAGGACCTGGAAGGTGACGCTGGCGTCGACCGGCAGGTGGTCCAGGAACCAGCGGCTGTGGTGGATCTCGGCGGCCTGCGAGCCGAACAGAAGGAACTCGTCCGGTGCCTCGCCGCCGGCTGAATGAGCGATCGTGAACTCGGCCACGATCCGGCCGGCAGGATTGAGCATCGCGGTCAGGGCAATCCGGCCAACGGCCGGCAGCCGTTGGGTAAGCAGGCTGGACAGCCAGGCCGTTGCGCCCGGGCCGGTCACCCGGTACTTGGCGAAATTCGAGATCTCGATCAGGCCCACGTCGTCGCGCACGGCGACGCACTCGGCGGCCACCTGGCTCCAGGCATTCGAGCGCCGGAAGGTGACCTCCTCGATCGGGGCCTGGCCGGGCTCCTGGAACCACAGCGGATGCTCCAGGCCGAACGACGCTCCCCAGACCGCATTGAGGGCAGCGAGTCGATCATGGACGGGCGTCATCAGCAGCGGCCGGCCGGCCGACAGCTCCTCGTTGGGGAAGGTGATCCGGAAGCGCCGGGCGTAGTTCTCGCGGACCTTGGCATTGGTGTATCCGAGGTTGGCGTAGTCGCCGTAGCGAGCAACGTCCATGCCCCAGATATCGAGCCCCGAATCGCCCTCGGTCATCCAGTTGGCCAGGGCCAGACCCACCCCGCCGCCCTGCGACAGGCCGGCCATCACGGCGCAGGCCACCCAGTAGTTGGGGACTCCGCGGACCGGCCCGACCAGCGGATTGCCGTCGGGCGAGAAGGTGAACGGGCCGTTGACGATCTTGCGGATGCCGGTCGTGGCCATCGCCGGGTAGTGCCGGAAAGCGACTTCCAGCTCGGGCGCGATCCGGTCGATGTCGGGCTTGAGCAGCTGGGCGCCAAAGTCCCAGGGCGTCTCGCGCGGCGACCACGGCACGCAGGCCTGCTCGTACGTACCCAGGAGCATCGCCCCGCCCTCCTGGCGGATATACACCTCGCCGCCAAAGTCCAGGGCCATGGGCATCTCCCGGTTGGTGGCCGCCATGTGGGCGGCCACCTCGGGCATGTCCTGGGTAACGATGTACATGTGCTCCATGGCCAGCACCGGCAGCTCGATGCCCACCATCCGGCCCACCTCGCGGGCCCACAGGCCGCCGGCGTTGACGACATGCTCGGCATGGATCGTGGCTCCGCCATCGACATCGACATGGACGTCCCACGTCCCGTCCGGACGCTGGCCCAGGCGGTCCACCCAGGCGTTGCGATGGATCTCAGCACCGGCCTGCCGGGCACAGATCGCGTAGGCGTTGGTCACCCCCGACGGATCGACGTGGCCTTCGACCGGGTCGTACATCGCGCCCACGAAGTACTGCTCATCGAGGATCGGGAACAGCGCCCGCGCCTCGGACGGCGTGATCAGCTCCAGGTCCATGCCCAGGTAGCGACCGCGCGCCTGGGCCATCCGCAGGTAGTCCATCCGGGTTGCCGTGTCGGCCAGCATCAGGCCGCCGGGCAGGTGGATTCCGCAGTCCTGGCCGGAGATCCGCTCGATCTCCTGGTACAGCTTGATCGTGTATTGCTGGAGCTTGGAGACGTTCGGGTCACCGTTGAGGGTGTGCATCCCGCCGGCCGAGTGCCAGGTCGAGCCGGAGGTCAGCTCGCGCCGTTCGAGCAGGACCACGTCCGTCCAGCCCGCCTTGGTCAGGTGGTACAGGACGCTGCAGCCCACGACGCCACCGCCGATGACCACGACCTGGGCGGTGGTCTTCATCAGAAGTCGGTTGCCACGCCGCCCTCGGCCTTGCGCCGAGCCACGAACTCGGCCAGCTCGTCGGCGATCGAGGCCTCGATGGGCGGTGGCTCATAGGCCGCCAGGAGTTCCTTGTAGACCAGGTTGGCCTTGCCGGCGGCTTCGGGACTGCCGGCCTCCTGCCACGATTCGTAGTTGCGCCAGTCCGAGATCATGGGCTTGTGGAAGGCCGTCCGAAAGCGTGACTGAGTGTGGGCCGCACCGAAGAAGTGCCCGCCTGGGCCAACCTCGCGGATCGCGTCCAGGGCCAGGCTGTCCTCGTCAACCACGACCGGGTCCAGGAATGCCGCGACCATCTGGAGGAGCTCCGCGTCGATGATCATCTTCTCGAACCCGGCATGCAGGCCACCTTCCATCCAGCCCGCGCCATGCATCAGGAAGTTGACCCCGCCCATGATCGCGCCCCACAGCGAGAAGACCGACTCGTAGGCCGCTTGGGCGTCGACGGCGTTGGCCGCCGACACGTTCGATGAGCGGTAGGGCAGGTTGTAGCGCCGGGCCAGCTGGCCGCCGATCATCGCCGTGCGCATGTATTCGGGTGTGCCGAAGGCCGGCGCGCCCGACTGCATGTCCACGTTGGAGGTGAACCCGCCGTAGACCACCGGCGAGCCCGGCCGGACCACCTGGGTCAGGACGATGCCAGCCAGGGCCTCGGCGTTCTGCTCGACCAGGGCTCCCGCCAGGGTGACCGGAGCCATCGCCCCGGCCAGTGTGAACGGGGTCATCACGATCACCTGGTTGCGCGCGGAGTATTCGAGGATGCCCTGGAGCATCGGGGTGTCGAGCCGGAGCGGCGAGCTCGAGTTGATGATCGTGAAGATCGACGGTTCGCGATCCAGGGTGGCCTCGTCGATGCCCCGGGCGATCCGGACCATCTCCAGGCAGTCGACGTTGCGCTGGCGACCCAGGCTGTAGGCGTGGATCGGCTTGTCGGCCAGGGTCAGCGCGTCGAAGGTGGCGTCGAGATGGCGGATCGAGGCATGGATGTCGATCGGCTCAACCGGGTAGCCGGCCAGGAAGTGGACCGTGTTGAGCATCTGGCTGAGCCTGACCAGGTCCTGGTAATCGGCCCGGTTGCCAACTCGCCGGCCGCGGTCCAGGTCGGCCACGTTGGGCGCGCTGGCCACTGAGCCGAAGGCCATGTAGTCGCCGCCGACCTGCAGGTGGTGCTCGGGGTTTCGGGCGTGCAGGGTGAACGTCGCCGGCGCGGTCCGGATCAGCTCGCTGACCATCGCCCGATCGAAGCGGACCCGCTCCGAGCCCGGCTCGACCCGCGCCCCGGCTGCCGCCAGCAGGCGCCGGGCTTCGGCGTCCAGGAAGTCCATCCCGATCTCTTCGAGGACCCGCATCGACCCGTCGTGGATTGACTCGAGCTCGTCGGCCGAGATCACCTCGGTCGGCTTGTAGCGCATCCGGGGCTGGGCCCACGGACGCTGCTGGGGCAGGCGGCTGCGCTCCCCCGTTGGGCGTCCGCCCGAGCGTCGGCGGCGCTCACCGCCGGCCGAGCCGGCTTCGATCTCGGTCATGGCCCTGTCACTCGCCGGCCAGGTCGAACCAGGTGGTCTTGAGCACGGTGTAGCCGTCGAGGGCCTCGAGCCCCTTGTCCCGGCCAAAGCCGGACTGCTTGTAGCCGCCGAAGGGCACGGTGATGTCGGCCGTGTCGAAGGTGTTGACCCAGACGGTCCCGGCGCGCAGCCGGCGGGCCAGCCGGTGGGCCTTCTTGACGTCGCGAGTCCACAGGCCGGCGGCCAGCCCAAAGGGCGAGTCGTTGGCGATCCGGAGGCCCTCTTCCTCGTCATCGAACTCGATCACGGTCAGGACCGGTCCGAAGATCTCCTCACGGGCGACGCGCATGGCGTTGTCCACCCGGTCGATGATCGTGGGCGGCACGAAGTAGCCACCGGTCTCCTGGCGGGCTCGCTGGCCACCGCTCACGACCCGGGCGCCCTCGGTCCGGCCGAGATCGACGTAGCCCAGGACCTTGGCCAGCTGGCGCTCGTCAACGATCGCCCCGAGCTGGGTCGCCGGGTCAAGCGGCTCACCGGGAGCCAGGGCCGTGCCCAGGGCCGCGATTCGCTCCACCAGCTCCTCCCGGATCGAGCGCTGCACGACCAACCGCGAACCGGCGTTGCAGGTCTGGCCGGAGTTGTAGAAGATCCCCCAGCCGATCGCCGAGGCCGCCGCCTCCAGGTCCCCGACATCGGCCAGGACCAGCTGCGGGCTCTTGCCGCCGAGCTCCAGGGTGATCGCTTTCACGTCCGTCTCACCGACCGCCCGGAGGAGTGAGCGGCCCACCTCGGTGGAGCCGGTAAAGGCGATCTTGTCGACACCCGGATGACGCGCCAGGGCGTTGCCCAGCACTGCGCCGGGCCCTGGGACCACATTCAGGACGCCGTCGGGCAGGCCGGCCTCCACGGCCAGCTCGGCCAGGCGAATGGCCGACAGGGGTGACTGGGAGGCCGGCTTGAGGATCACCGAGTTGCCCGCCGCGAGGGCCGCTCCGATCTTCCAGGCCGAGATGATCAGCGGGTAGTTCCAGGGCACGATCGCCGCCACGACCCCGATCGGCTCGCGGGTGACCAGTGACAGCGCATCGGGGCCGGTCGGGCCGATCTGGCCATAGGCCTTGTCGATCGTCTCGGCGTACCACTGGATCGTGGTCGCGCAGCTGGGCACATCCACGTTGAGGGTGTCCCGGATGGGCTTGCCGACGTCGAGCGATTCGAGCAGGGCGAGGTGCTCGCGGTCGGCCCGGATCAGCTCGGCGAAGCGGAGCAGGACGCGCTTGCGGTCCTTGGGCTGTTGCTGGCTCCAGCGGCCATCGTCAAACGCGGTACGCGCCGCCCGGACCGCCCGATCGACATCCTCGGTGCCGCCCTCGGCGACGTCGGCGAATGGCCGGCCATCGCGCGGACCGATGTCGCTGAACGTGCGGCCCGAAGCGGCCGGGGCGAACCGGCCGCCAATGAACGCTTCGGTCCGCGGCTCGAGCGCTGCTGCCCGGGCCAGCCAGTCGGCCAGGGTCAGGCTGGCCAGGTCGTGGGTCATGCGGCGTAACGCTTCATGGCGGCCTCGTCGAGGGTCGCGCCAAGGCCGGGCCGGGAGGGTACCCGGAGAATCCCGTCGGGACCCGGCCGGAGGGGCTCGGCAAGCATGAAGTCGCGTCGCTCGGGCGTCCAGCCGGGTGGGTCGTAGGGGAACTCCAGGAACGGTCCGCCGCCCACCCCGGCGGCCACGTGCAGGTTGGCCAGCAGGCCGATCCCGTTCGTCCAGGTATGCGGGGTGAACCAGCGTCCGCGAGCGAGGGCAATCTCGGCAATCGTCCGGGCGCGGCTCAGCCCGCCGGCCAGGACGACGTCCGGCTGGTACACGTCAAAGGCATCGGCGTCGAGCGCGGCGAGCAGCTCGGCGAAGGTCCGGGTCATCTCGCCGCCGGCGATTCGGACGCCGGTCGCCGCGGCCCGCAGGCCGGCCAGTCCGGGCAGGTCGGTTCCAGCCAACGGCTCCTCCACCCAGGTCACGTCGAGATCGGCCAGCCGGCGGCAGATGGCCGTGGCGGTCACCAGGTCGATGGGCGGCGAGGTGTCGCCGGCCATCCGCCAGCCCTGGTTCAGGTCGACCATGATCGCCATCGCATCACCGACGGCCGTTCGAGCAGCGGCGACGGCCGCCAGGCCGTCCTCGAGGCGGCGCGGATCGACCCGGATCTTGAGCGCCTTGAACCCTTCGGCTCGGACCTGGAGGGCCATTTCGGCCCGTTCCCCGGCGGGCAGCAGCGAACCGCATGAGGCGTACACCGGGAGGCCGTCCTGGGCGCCGCCGAAGAGCGTCGCGATTGGCAGCCCGGCGACCTGGCCCAGGATGTCCCACAGGGCCAGCTCGAGCGGCCAGTAGCGGCCGGCATGGAAGTCGATCGTCTCCAGGACCCGGACGTGGCGGCCGATCTGGAGGGGGTCCTGGCCGATGAACAGGTGGGCGAAGTCTTCGAAGCCCGCCATCGTGTCGCCCGAACCGAGCCCGGTCAGGCCGGCATCGGTATCCACCCGCACGATCGTCGCCCCGAACGAGCGCCGGGGAATGGGATCCCAGGCGGCTGCGAAGGCCGGCTCAAGGGGCAGCACGAGGCGGTCCAGGCGAATCCCGGTGATCTTCACCTGCGCAACCTCGTGCCATGCTGCGTTGTCGTAAGCCGGGCTCCTTCGGATGCCCGCTGGCCGATGCCCGGTGGACATTGTGCGACAGTTGGATCGGACGGCGAGTTGGACTATCGTTCGGCCACCTGAAGGAGGGGCGTCTGGGCATGGAATCGCGCGCGGGTCGGGCCGCCACTGTCGAATTCGATCACGTCTCCAAGACCTACGGCGTCGCCACGGGCAAGGCCCGGGCCGGTACGCCGGGCGCCGTCAATGACCTGTCGCTGTCCATCCCGGCGGGCAAGATCTGCGTCCTGGTTGGTCCATCCGGTTGCGGCAAGACCACCTCGCTCAAGATGGTCAACCGGCTGATCGAGCCCACCTCCGGCCGGATTCTCCTCGACGGGCTGGACGCGGCCAGCCGGGAGCTGACCGACCTCCGGCGCGGAATCGGCTACGTGATCCAGCAGACGGGCCTGTTTCCGCACCAGTCGATCCTGGACAACGTGGGCACCGTCCCGCGCCTCCTGGGCTGGCCGGCCGCCCGGATCAAGACCCGCTCCGAAGAGCTCCTCGGGCTGGTGGGCCTGGACCCCGCCAAGTACGCCCGGCGCTACCCCAGCCAGCTGTCCGGCGGCGAGCGCCAGCGGGTCGGGGTGGCCCGGGCGCTGGCGGCCGACCCCCCGATCATGCTCATGGACGAGCCGTTTGGCGCCGTCGACCCGATTGTCCGGGAACGTCTCCAGGATGAATTCCTGCGCCTCCAGGAAGAGCTGGCCAAGACGATCCTGTTCGTCACCCATGACATCGACGAGGCGATCAAGATGGGCGACCTGGTCGCCGTGTTCCAGCTGGGCGGCAAGCTCGCCCAGTTCGGGACGCCGGCCGAGCTGCTGGCCAGTCCGGCGTCTGATTTCGTGGCCCGCTTCGTGGGTGCCGATCGGGGCCTCAAGCGCCTGGCCCTCAGCCGGGTGAGCGACCTGACCCTGCGCCCGGCCCTGACCGCGATCGTCGGCTCGGACGCCGGCGAGGCCCGCCGGCAGGGCCTCGCGGCGTCGTTCCAAATCCAGCTCCTGACCGATCAGGCGAACAGGCCGCTGGGCTGGATCGACGCCGACAAGCTGCCCGCCTCTGGTCCTCTGACCGAGGCGCTGGCCAGTCCCACGTCACCCTTCGTGAACAAGCGGACGACCCTCAAGGACGCCCTCTCGATGCTCCTCGATGCCGACGTCCAGGTGGGCATCGTCACCGACCGGAGCGGGGTGGTCCAGGGCCTCGTGACGGTCGACATGATCGCCGAGCGGATGCGCGAGGGCCACAAGGCGCCGGCCTACCTGGTCGACGCGCCCGAGAGCGCAGCGGCCGAATAGCGATGCAGCCGGGCAAGCCGCTGATTGACTTCAGCTGGATCGGCGACCACCTTGGCCAGATTGCCGAGCGGATCGGCCAGCACCTCGAGCTGACGATCCTGCCGGTCTTGATCGGCTTCCTGATCGCCCTCGTCCTGTCGATCTGGGCCGTTCGCAAGCCGATCGCGTACGGCCCGATCACCGTCGTGACCGGGGTGCTCTATACGATCCCCAGCCTGGCCGCCTTCGCGGTGCTCATCCCGATCACCGGCCTGTCGATCGTGTCGGCCCTGATCCCGCTCGTGACCTACACCCTGCTGATCCTCGTCCGGAGCATCGTGGCGGGGTTCCGGGGCGTCCCGGCCGACGTCCTGGAGGCGGCCGAGGGGATGGGCTACACCCGGACCCAGCGCCTGCTCCGGGTCGAATTCCCGCTGGCGGTCCCGCTGATGATCACCGGCCTGCGCCTGGCCACGGTCAGCGCCATCGGCCTGGCGACGGTCGCTTCCATTATCGGCGGAGACACCTTCGGCGGCCTGGGACAGTTGATCACCGAGGGGCTCCAAACCTTCTTCCCTACGAAGTACCTGCTGGGCGCCGTGCTGTCGATCGCGCTGGCGTTTGGCGCTGACCTGTTCTTCATCCAGGTGGAGCGCCTGATCACGCCCTGGTCTCGAGCTTCTGGACGGAGCGTCTGATGGACGTCGTCAGCTGGTTCCTCGATCCCGTGAACTGGCAGGGCGCGAGGGGCATCCCGCACCGCCTGCTCGAGCATGTCGCGCTGTCGGGTGCTTCCCTGCTGACGGCAGCGCTGATCGGCCTGTCGATCGGCCTGTTCATCGGCCACACCGGCAGGTTCGCCAACGCGGTGATCAACGTGGCCAACATCGGCCGGGCAATCCCGTCCTACGCCGTCCTGGTCATCATCCTGCCGATCTCGCTCCAGTTCTCGCCCGACCTGGGCCTGAACATCATCCCGACATTCCTGGCGATGACCCTCCTGGCCATCCCGCCGATCCTGATCACGACCTACGCCGGGATTCGCGAGGTCGATCGAGACCTGGTGGAGGCGGCCCGAGGCATGGGCCTGCGCGACGGCCAGATCCTGCGCGACCTGGAGATCCCCCTGGCGATCCCGGTGATCGTGGGCGGCTTCCGGACAGCCACCCTGCAGGTCATCGCGACCGCCACGATCGGGGCGGTCGTGGCCGGTGGTGGCCTGGGCCGGTTCATCGTGGATGGGTTCAGCAACCCCAGCCTGCCGGGGCAGCTCTACGGCGGGGTCATCCTGGTGGCCTGCCTGGCGATCGGGACGGACGGGCTCCTGTCACTCGTCCAGCGCTGGATCACACCACGCGCTCTGCGCGGTGACTTCGAGGCTGGCTTCGGGCCGCGTGAACCGATGGCTGAAGGGCCGGTTTCGGCGGCCGGCTGAGGCTTCCGGCGGGACCGTTCTGGGCGGTCCGGGTGTCTTTTTGCCACGCTGGTATGGTACGCGGACCGTTGCCGCATCCAAGGCCAACGGATCATGGAGAAGGAGAAACCCATCATGCGGATGAACCGCGTGCTGGCCCTCGGGGCGGCGATGCTGGTGCTGTTCAGCGCCTGCACGTCGGGTGGGGGCAGTACCACAGCGCCGACGGCCAGCCCGTCGTCACCAGCAGTGTCATTGGCACCCACCACGGCACCTACCGCGAGCCCGTCGACGGCCGTGGTCAAGCCCACCATCAAGATCGGCTCGGACGGCTTCTACGAATCCGCCCTCGTGGCGGAGATGTATGCCCAGGTGCTCGAGCACGCGGGCTACACGGTCGAGCGTCACCTGAAGCTTGGGCCGCGCGAGACCCGCGAGCCCGCCCTCGAGAGCGGCGCGGTCGACCTGGTCCCGGGCTACGTGGGATCGGAGCTCGGCTACTACGACCCGACCAAGGACAGCGGTGACGGCGAGGCCAACCGGGCCGCGCTCCAGACAATCCTGAACACCAAGGGCGGCGGAATCACCGTCCTGAATATCTCCCCAGCCCAGGACAGCAATGCGTTCGTCGTCCGTTCTGACACCGCGACCTCGCTGAACCTGTCCAAGATGAGCGATCTGGCGGCAGTCCAGACCCAGCTCAAGTGGGGCCTGCCTTCCGAGTGCGACACCAACAACGTGTGCAAGGGTGCGCTCGTCAAGTACGGCATCACTTACCCGCCGGCTAATCGGCAGGCCCTCGGCGCCTGCGGCGTGCCGATGGCCACCGCCCTCCAGGGCAAGGCGATCGACGTTGCCGAGCTGTGCTCGACCCAGCCGGCCATCGCCCAGTTCGGCTTCATCCAGCTGGCTGACGACCTCAAGACCCAGCCCGCCGAGAACATCATCGCGATGGTCCGCAACGACTATCTGGCCAAGGTCGACGCGGCCTCCTTCGAGGCCCTCATCAACGCGGTTTCGGCCAAGCTGAACACGACCGACCTGACCACGATGGGCGTCGACATCGCGGTCAACCAGAAGGACATCGCGGTCGTTGCCAAGGCGTGGCTGACCACGGCAGGCCTGCTCAACTAGCTCTTCGTTCGTTCGATCAGGAGCCCCCGGCACCACGCCGGGGGTTTTCTGGTTTCTCGGGCCTCGCTGCGGCACCGCGCCATGGCGCTGAGCCGGCTTGGCTCGCGTGGCCCGTCACTGGGGTACCTGCAAGGGCGTGCACCGGGTACACCAAAACGCCAGTTTGGGCGCGAATTGGGCCCGTATCGAGGTCGCGCTGGTCTCCTGCCGCGATCTTGGGCCCGAACCTCGCCCCGGTTCAGTTGGATCGTGCGTGGACTGAGCCGTGGCCCGGGCCAGATCCGGGCCGGCGCTCTTGGCATCGGGCGGCGCACTTCCGGGATTCGCACGTTTTGATGTACGGGGTACACGTCCCGGCAACGCCGAAGTCCGAGGAGCGACCCCGGTCGTGACGCCCGGCGCAGGCGCGGGCGGCGGCGAGTGCGGCGGCTCGGCGCGGGGGGCCGGTGGCGGGGTGCGCGGTGCCGGGGTGGAGCTGGCTCCGCGCTTGGTCCAGCTGCAGGCGCGTGTACTGGGTACATCAAAACGCCGGTTTTGGGCTCGAACGGGGTCCATCCGGCCTCTCCGGCCGATCCTCGGCCCGAATCTCGACCCGTTCCGTGCGTGGACCGAGCGTGGCGCGGGCCAGATCCGGACCGGCGACCCTCGCGGCGGGCGGCCCACGTCCGGAATCGACGTTTTGATGTACGGGGTACACGTCCCGGCGCCGCTCGAGTCGACGTCTGGGTCCGGACGACTGGACGGGGTCCAGAGGCAGGAAGGCCTAGGGTGCGACCTCCGGGTCGGGCGCGCCTGAGACCACGTCCTCGACCTCGTGGACGCTGCTCGTCCAGCCCAGCCGCAGGAATGCGCCGGCGCCGGCGACCGAGGTCAGGATCAGCACCGAGGCATGGGCCAGCAGGGCCAGGGCGAAGGCCTGGTCGGTGGGCCGGCCGAGGGCCTCGGCGATCTTCACGGCGGCCAGCTCGTAGGTCCCGAGGTAGCCGGGGCCCGAGGGAATCGCGGTCGCCAGGGCCACCCCGGCCGCCAGCAGCGACGCCTCCCCGATCAGCAGATGCAGGCCGATCGCCTGGCCGATGGCGGCGAAAGCCAGGACAGTCGCGCACCAGGCAACGATGCTCAGGAACAGGGCCTCGGCCAGCGTCCGGGGCTTGCCCGCGACGGCGAGGCCGCTGCGCAGCTTGCGGGCCGCGTCGGCCACGCTCGGCCAGCGCTCGATCAGGGTCACCAGGCGCCGGGCGCCGGGCAGCCGATGAGCAGCGATCCCGATCGCCAGGGCCACGACGAGCAACCCGGTCACGGCCAGGCCGAGCAGGATCGCGCTGGCCACGACGCCCCGGACGTGCAGGACGAGGATGGCCAGGGCGGCGATGGCCACCAGGACGGCAATGTCCACGACCCGCTCGACGACCACCGTGCCGAGGGTCGAGGCCCGGCTGATCTTCTCGCGGTCGCCCAGGTAGTGACTCCGGACCAGCTCGCCAAGGCGGGCCGGCAGGACGTTATTGGCCAGGTAGCCCACCAACATGTAGCCCAGGACGGGCAGGTAGCGGACCCGCTGGATGGGCAGGATGAGGCGCTGCCAGCGGACGGCCCGAACCAGGACATCGGCCGACAGGCAGACGAGGCCCAGGGCCAGCCAGGCCGGATCGGCGGTCACGATGATTGCCCAGGCCTGGCCCAGGTCCACGTCGCGCAGCACGAACCAAACGGAGAACACCGAGATGGCCAGGCCACCACCAATCCGCAGGATCGCTCCGTTCCGGCCGCGCACCGGTCAGTCGGTCGACGGGATGCGGGCGGTCAGCTGGGCTGAGCGGCGGATCCGGGTGGCGTGGAGCATGTAGCGGACGACGACGCCCAGGGTCGACAGGCCGTACACCACGCTGCGTTTGAAGTTGACCGAGCTGGCCTCTTCGAAATAGCGGGTGGGGACGCCGATCTCGCCGATCTTGAACCGCTTGGCCGCCACTACCTGGGCGATCAGCTCCTGGTCGAACACGAAGTCGTCGCTGTTGAGCTCGTACGGGATGGCCTCGAGCAAAGCCCGGCTGTAGGCCCGCAGGCCGGTGTGGTATTCGGACAGGCGCAGCCCGAAGACGAGGTTCTCGACCCCGGTCAGGAAGCGGTTGCTGATGTATTTCCAGCGGGGCATTCCGCCGGCCAGCGGATTACCCAGGAACCGGCTGCCCAGCATCATGTCGCGCTCGCCGGCCAGGATCGGGGCAATCAGCTGGGGGATCCGGGTGGCGTCGTACTGGTAGTCGGGGTGGAGCATCACGACCACCTCGGCACCCTCGGCCAGGGCCGTCGCGTAGCACGTCTTCTGGTTGCCGCCATAGCCCCGGTTCTGGCGATGGACGACCACCTGGAGACCCAGGTTCTTGGCGATGTCGACGGTCTCGTCGCGCGACACATCGTCGACCAGGATGATGTGGTCGACCACGTCGAAGGGGATGTCGGCGTACGTCCGCTCGAGGGTCTGGGCGGCGTTGTAGGCGGGCATGACGACGATGACCCGGGGGCGCCCAGCAGGGGTTGCGCGATCCGCCGGTACGGCCGCTGGCGATGTTGGGTTCACGGGGCGGTAGCCTACCGTATCTGGGGCCGGGCACCTATTCCTCTCTATACTCCTGCGGATGCCGCGCCGGTCAGCCGTGACGCTCCGCTGGATCTCGGTCGCGGGATTGTTCGTCGCCGCGCTCGTCATCGGGTTCGCGGTGGCCCGGCCGGTCAGCAGTGCCTCGATCGGGTTCGACAGCCAGGTCGCAGTCCTCGACTTCTCCCGGCTCCTGGCCGGTCGCCATGTCGAGGTCTTCCTGTCGACCACCCCCAAGCCGTTGCTGACCTTCATCTTCGGTCCGCTCGAGCTGCTGACCCACGATTGGCGAACGTTGGCCTGGGCAACGCTGCTGGCATTCGGGCTGGCCGTGGTCCTGACCGCCGAGCTCGCTCGACGGATCGGCGGGAACCTGGCCTGGCTGTTCGTGGGCGCGGCCCTGGCCGGTTCCGGGGCACTCCTGTTCGACGTGGGCTATGCCCTGGCCACGCCCTGGGCGCTGCTCGGTTGGTCGGCGGCGGGCCTGGCGGTCAGTGCAAACCGGCCGCGCTACGGCCTGGCCGGCATCGCCCTGCTGCTGGCCAGCCTGGCCCGGCTCGAGACGCTCCTGATCGTGGCCACCGCCGGCATGGTCCTGGTCCTGCTGAGTTACGACCCGCTGAAACTGGTGGCCGAGGGTCGCGGCCTTCGCCCGCCGCCGAGGCGGGCCTGGCTGATCCTGCTGCCCGTTGCGGCGTTGCCGATCATGGGCCTGCATGACCTGCTGATCTACGGCGACCCGCTCTTCTGGGTGTCGGTTCCCGCTCGGTACTCCGCGCTGACCAGCCGTCCGATCCTGCATGCGCCCGAGCTGGTCCGCTGGCTCCTGGAGCGCTACCTGGGGCTGTGGCCCCTGGTCGTCCTAGCCGTGGCCGGGGTGGGGCGCCTGCTCCGCCAACGAAGCTGGGCGGTCGTAGCGGGTCTCATCGGGCTCGGCCCGGGCATGGCCGCATTCCTGGTGCTCCTGGCCCTTCGCCACATCTACGTCCCGGACCGCTACGCCGCGCCGATTGACCTGGCCCTGATCCTGTCGGCCGGAATCGGGACGGCCTGGCTGCTGGCAACAGCCCAGGCTCGGGTCCGGCGACTGCCGGCCGTTGGCATGGCCGCCGCTTTGGCCGCCGCCTTGGCCTTGGCCGTGCTGGCCAGCTGGCCAAGTGGCCTGTTCGATTCGTCGATGACCGGGGCCGTGGCCAACAGCCTGGCCCTGGCCGGCGACGTCGACCAGATGCTCCCGCCGCTGCGCCAGATCGTCGATGGATCGCAACTGGCCCGGCTATGGCCCGACACGATCAGCTCGACCACGGATGGACCGACGCCGGCGAGCCTGCTCGTCCCGCTGCCCTACCGGCCGCGACTGTCAGTGGACCTGGACGCGCCCCTGACCAGCGTCGGAGCGCTTGTGCCCAACCAGGTCGGGCCGCCCGGCGGGTACCCCGGGGCAGGCCAGGTCGTGGTCCATGACCGGCGGGCCGATGGGACGTTTCCCTGGTTGAAGTCGTACGAGACGACCGTCGCCACGGTCGCCAACGGGGCCACGGTGGTGCCCATCGCGGCCGATCCGGCGGGCTTCTGGTGGATCACCCGGATCGAAACCGGTCCATGAGCTCCGGTTCGCGCGACTCCGATCCGTATACTCGGCCGATGACCGGCGAACGGCCCGAGTACCCGAGCCAGCGAGCCGTGGCCGGCGGGCTGGCGCTGCTGTTCCTGGCCGCCTGTGCCGTAGCCTTCTACCTGGTCTACCCAGTCCGGGCCGGCCAGGTGGGCTTCGACGCCGCCGCCTCCGTCGTCTACTTCGACCGGATTTTGGCGGGTCGCCATCTCGAAGCGTTCATCACCGCAACGCCCAAGCCGCTGCTCACCGTTGTCTACGGGATCGTTTACAACCTGACCGGCGACTGGCGCCCGATCTCGTGGCTGGTGATCGCCATGTACGGGCTGAGCGCGGTCCTCGCGGCCAGCCTGGCCCGGCGCTTCGGGGGCATCCCGGCAGCAGCGTTTGCCGGGATCGCGGTGATCGGCTCGCAATCCCTGATCGAGGACGTGGCCCTCAGCTACGCCGTGGTCTGGGCCTTCGTTGGCTGCCTCGTCGCCGGCCTGGCGATCAGCTCGACCCGTCGTCGGTACGGGCTGGCCGGCATTGCCCTGGGCATCGCGGCCCTGGCCCGGTTCGAGGTGATCCTGGTCGTCGGGCTGGCCGGCGCGGTCCTCGTGGGAACGTGGCTGTGGGGTCGCTACCGCCACGTTCCAGGTCCCGACCCACGGGCCTGGCTGATCCTGGTTGGGCTGGTCGCCCTGCCGGTCCAGTTCGGCCACGACTGGTTGCTGACCGGCAATGCCCTGTACTCCGAACACGTCCCCACGGTCGCCTCGGTCGGCCTGCCCCTGATGAGTCCGGCCCAGACCGTGATCTTCCTGGCCCAGGACCTGATCCGGCTGGGCCCGCTCACGGTCCTGGCCAGCCTGGGTGCCCTGGTCCTTGTCCGGCGCCGGGCGTGGGCCGTCCTGCTCGGCCTGGCCGCGATGGGTCCCGGCGTCGGGGCGTTCCTGGTGTTCCTGTCCCTCCGCCGGATCTATATCTCTGGCCGCTACCTCGATCCGATCGAGCTCGCGATCATCGTGGCGGCGGCCATCGGCTTCGGCGCCCTGGTGATCCCCGACGTCGTTGCGGTCACCCGCCGGATCACCGCCCCGGCGACGCGCCTGGTCCTCCTGGTGGTAGCCGCAGCGCTCGTCGGCGGGCTGTTCTCGACGCCATTCGCCCCGACCAACAAGACTGTCCGGCTGACGATCCGGGGCAACCTGGACCTGGAACGCGATGCAGCCCAGGCCCTGCCGGTCCTGCGCACGGCGATCGCCGCGATCCCCGGCGCGACCGACTGGCCGGGGCCCGCCGCCGGTCACCTGCCGGTCCTGTTCGTCCCAACCCTGCTCCGACCGCAGCTCGCCCTGGACCTGGGCCTGCCCATCAGCCAGGTCGGCGGACCCGCCCCGGCCCGGTTCGCGACCGACGGGACCTACCCGGCCGCTGGCCAGCTGATCTTGCACGATCAACGCTCCCAGCCGGATGGCGCCTTTGACTTCCTCGAAGTGAGCATTCCGACGACAATTGGCAAGATCGTCATCACGCCCCTGCTGTCCGATCCGGCCGCCGGAGTGTGGGTGGACCGGATCGATCAGGCACCGTAGGCGGCGCACAGGAGTGAGTCATGTTTGAACGCCTCTTCGGGGGGAAGACCCAGGATCCCGCCGTCGCCGAGCGAATCCCGCCCGGCCAGTACCGGACCGAGAAGTTCCCCGTCCTGCACTACGGGTCGACCCCCAGCACCAACCTGGCTACCTGGGACTTCAAGGTGTTCGGCGAGGTGGACAGCCCGTTCAACCTGACCTGGGCCGAGTTCAAGGCGCTCCCGCGCAAGACGGTCCAGACGGACATCCACTGCGTGACCCGCTGGACCAAGCTCGACACGACCTGGGAAGGCGTCCCGATCCAGGAGATCCTGGGCCGGGCCCAGCTGCGCCCGGGAGCAACCTTCGTGCTCGCCCACTCGGAGCAGGGCTACACCGCCAACATGCCCCTGTCGGTGCTCAACGACGACGACGTGCTCCTGGCCGACACGTTCGGCGGCGAGCCGCTCGAGCTGGAGCACGGCTGGCCGCTCCGTCTGCTCGTGCCCAAGCGCTATTTCTGGAAGAGCGCTAAATGGATCCGCGGCCTGGAGTTCGTGGACCACGACATCCTGGGCTTCTGGGAGCGCTACGGCTATAACAACGACGCCGATCCGTGGAAGGAAGAGCGCTTCTCCGAGTAGCCCGGCTCCTTTCCGGCTCAGTTCCGGCGGAGCGCGGCCGAACGCGGGTCGACGCTGTAGTTGCGCAGGCGGCGTTCGAGCAGGGCGGTCTCCCGGTCGATCAGCCGGAGCAGCTCGGCGATCCGGTCGACCGTGGTCTCGGCCTCCAGGAGCGCCTGGCGGCGGGGCTGGTCCACCTGGATGATCCCGCTGAGCAGGTAGGACAGGACCGTGGGATCGTCCGGGATGGTGACCCGAACGTCGTCGTCTGAGCCTCGCCCGGGGCCGGTCCGCGACCCGCCCTCGATCGGTTCGCTCTCGTCGTCGTCGTCCAGGTCGAGCTCAACCTGGACGTCAATCTCGTCGGCGTCCTCGCCCTCGGCCGGCTGGAGCAGGGCCAGGTAGCGGACAAAGCGCTGGGTGACCTCGGCGGTCAGCTGTTCGGCCCGGTCGGGGTCACCGAGGGGCTCGTCGAGGCTACTGACCTCGCCCACCAGGTACGGCCGCCGGCCGACGGCCACGCTCTCGATCCTGAATCGGCTCGTCCCCACCACGAGCAGGTCGTAGCGGCCGTCGCTGTACTTGGACGCCTCGCGGATCTCGGCGATCGTGCCCACGTTGGCGATCGACGTTGCGGCTGCTCCAACTTCGCGGCCATCGCGGATCAGGACGACCCCAAACGGCTCGTCGAATTCCAGGCAGCGCTGGACCATCACCCGGTAGCGCTCCTCGAAGACCTTGAGGGGCAGGGCCACGCCCGGGCACAGAACGGTGTGGAGCGGGAAGAGCGGTAGTTCCATGTCAGCAGATCATGCCCGACGAGGCCCGGGAAACGAAAACGCCGCCGGGTGCTTCACCGGCGGCGTCTGGTGGCTGGCCGTCAGGCCGGTCCGATCAGTGAGCGCAACCCTTGGGAGCGCCACCATCATCGGCCGTCCGGAAGCTGGAGCCGCAACCGCAGGCCGAGACCGCGTTGGGGTTGTTGACCGTGAAGCCGGCGCCCATCAGCGTGTCGACGTAGTCGATCTGAGCGCCCTTCAGCAGGTCGATGCTCTTGCCGTCGACGTACACCTTGACGCCATTGGCCTCAAGCATCTTGTCCTCGGCGGTCGGAGCGTCCTCGATCATCATTCCGTATTTGAAGCCCGAGCAGCCGCCGCTGTAGACATAGACGCGCAACCCGATCTCGGGGCTCGTCTCGGCAGCAGTGAGCTCGCGCAGCTTGCTGGCTGCCGCGTCGGTCAGGCTCAGGGTCTCGGTCTGGATCTCGAGCATTCGTTCCTTCCTCCTTCGGAGGCGCTGATCGGGCGTCGCGGTTGGTCGTCTCGCGCCATCGTACGCATCGCAACGAGTTTCGACAAGCCTGCCGCCGAAATCCGTTCGTACGCCCCGGCTCAGGACTCGATTCGCTCGACGACCGTGGCGATGCCCTGGCCGACGCCGATGCACATCGTCGCCAGGCCATAGCGGCCGCCGGTCCGGGCCAGCTCGTGGACGAGCATCGTGATCAGGCGGCTGCCGCTCATCCCCAGCGGATGGCCCAGGGCAATTGCCCCGCCGTTGACGTTGACCCGATCGGGATCCAGGCCCAGCTCGTCGATGCACGCGATCGACTGGCTGGCAAAGGCCTCGTTGATCTCGACCAGGTCCAGGTCGGCGGCGGCGATCCCGGCCCGCTGGAGGGCCTTGCGAGTGGCCGGCACCGGACCGATCCCCATGATCGCCGGATCGACACCAGCTACGGCAGTCGACACGATCCGGGCAAGCGGCCGCAGACCAAGCGCACGCGCCCGATCGGCCTCGACCAGGAGCACCGCACTCGCCCCATCGTTGATCCCCGAGCTGTTCCCGGCGGTGACCGTGCCGCCCTCGCGGAAGGCTGGCCGGAGTCCGGCCAGGGCGGCCTCGCTGGTGTCCGCCCGGGGATGCTCGTCCCGGCCGACCAGGACCGCCTCGGCGCCGCGCCGGCCGGCAATCTCGACCGGCACGATCTGGCCGTCGAAGCGGCCCCCCTCGATCGCCGCGATCGCCTTGCGATGGCTGGCCAGGGCAAAGGCATCCTGGCGCTCGCGGCTGACCTGCCAGCGGTCGGCCACGTTCTCGCCCGTCTCGCCCATCGTCTCGGGCTTGAACTTGTCAGCCAGGCGAGGGTTGACGAAGCGCCAGCCCAGGGTGGTGTCCTGGAGCTCGTGACTGCCGCGTTCCCAGGCACTGGCCGGCTTGGCCATCACGTAGGGCGCCCGGGTCATCGATTCAACGCCGCCGCCGATGAACACCTCGCCGTCGCCGACCTGGATGGCGTGGGCCGCCGAGTTGATCGCCTGGAGCCCGCTGCCGCACAGGCGGTTGACGGTCAGGCCACCGACCTCGATCGGCAGGCCGGCCAGCAGGACGGCCATCCGGGCAACGTCACGGTTGTCCTCGCCGGCCTGGTTGGCGCAACCCGCGATGACGTCGTCGATGCGCTCGGCGGGGATCTTGGTATGCGCGAGCAGCGCGGCGATCACCGCGGCCAGCAGGTCGTCGGCGCGGACCCCGGCCAGGCCGCCGCCATAACGCCCGAAGGGTGAGCGGAGCCCGGCGATGACGTACGCGGCGCGCATCGCCGGGACTTTACGCTGAAAACTTGGTCGAGCGTGAGCGGGCTCGTACCGTCGCAATCCATGATGGCCCGACCTCCAGCCACCGTCGGCAGCGTCGCCCACCACGAGCCGGCCGCGGCCCGCGAGCTGTCCTGGTTCGCGATCCGGCAGCCGACCATCATCCACTTCCTCGAGCGCCGGCTGTGGTCGCCCGACGGCGACGCCTTCGCGGTCGCGCTCGACGCCGCCTGCCGCCTCCACGACACCCTCACCGTCGAGCAGGGCCTGGAGCCGGTGCGGGTGACCGACGCGCTGCTGCGCGAGGGCGCCACGCTCGAGCCGCCGGCGGCGCTGGTGGCCTGGGTCGCCGACCTGTGCAACGACGCCCCGGTCATGCTGACGCCGGCCGAGGAGGCGGCGGTGCTGCGGGCGCTGGGCGCGGTCGCCTGGGGCCTGACCACGGGCCGCAGCGCCGGCCTCGGCGACGCCATCGCGAGGTGAGGAGCTGAGCAACGCGAAGTTCCGAATCCGGAACCGAGCGCGCGAGGTTCCTCTGCCGGGATATCGGCCCCTGGGGCGGATATCCCGCGCCGCTACGCCGCTCGCAACCCATGCTCGCCACCCCCGCAGCGCCGGCCCCAGATTGTGAAGCCCCGCCGATTCACAAGCGCCTGGGTCGTGGGTACAAC
>JBBRIV010000008.1:0-23969 GCA_038220425.1 Candidatus Limnocylindrales bacterium | reverse complement strand
CCTGCTCGACGGCCTGGCCGGCACGGGACGCGACGCGACCAGCCTGTTCGAGACGATGGGCGCCAGCCGCCGCCAGGTCCTGCTCAAACTGCGCCTGCCCGGGGCCCTGCCGTCGTTCTTCACCGGACTCCGGATCGCTGTCACCTACGCGGTGATCGGGGCGATCTTCGGCGAACAGGTGGGGGCCGTGAATGGCCTCGGGATCTGGATGATCCTGAGCAAGAACCTGTTCCGGACCGACCTGGTCTTCGGGGCGATCCTGGTGACCGCTGTTCTGACTCTGGGGCTGTGGCTATTGGTTGGGGTCGCCGAGCGGTTGACGATTCCCTGGTATCGCGAATCGCGGCGAGCCCGGGTCTAGGCCGCACGGGCTCAGGACCGAGCTCGGGGCCGCGAGAGGGCCGCGGGCCGAGGGCGCGAGAGGGCCGAGGGCCGAGGGCGCGAGAGGGCCGCGGGCCGAGGGCCGAGGGCCGAGGGCGCGAGTATCACGACTATCCTTAGGCGACGGGGTCTGCGGCCGGAATCGGTCTCTGGATGGTCCGAAACGGAGCCCTACGGCCTGAACTATCGATAGTCGCGATATTCCGGGCCTCAGGCCGCGGCCAACTCCCTGGAACGGCGCCCGAACACGTTGCTTAAGGATAGTCGTGATATCGCGGCACTCGGGACAGATGCCCCGGGCTCATGGGCCGACCCAGCCAGGGCCCGCAGAACCCGGACCTGCGAAACCGCGGGCCGCCGTCCAGCCTCAGTCCAGGCTGAAGTGGTCGGGCCCCTGGTAGCGGCCGGTGCGCTGCTTCTCAATCTGCATCAGCACGTCGTTGAGCAGGCTCGAGGCGCCGAAGCGGAAGAGCGCGGGCGTCATCCAGCGCGCGCCGAGCGTCTCGTACAGCACGACCAGGTACTGGATCGCTTCCTTGGCGGTGCGGATCCCGCCGGCCGGCTTCATGCCCACCACCCGGCCGGTCGCCCGCTCGAAGTCGCGAATGGCCTCGAGCATGACCAGGGTCACCGGCAACGTGGCGGCCGGGACCACCTTGCCCGTCGAGGTCTTGATGAAGTCGGCACCGGCGGCCATGGCCAGGACGCTCGCCCGGCGGACGTTGTCGTACGTCTCGAGCTCACCCGTCTCCAGGATCACCTTCAGGTGGATCTCGCCGCAGGCCTCCTTGACCGCCACGATCTCCTCGAACACGGTGGCGTAGTCGCCGGCCAGGAAGGCGCCCCGGTCGATGACCATGTCGATCTCGTCGGCCCCCGCATCGATCGCCTGGCGGGTCTCGGCCAGCTTCAGATCGAGGAACGTCTGGCCCGAGGGAAACCCGGTGGCCACGCTGGCGACCCGCACGCCCGAGGCGCCCAGGGCCGCCTTCGCCTCCGCGACCAGCGCCGGATAGACGCAGATCGCCGCGACGTGCGGAATAGAGGCGTCGCCCGGCAGGGGCTGGATGGCCTTGGCGCACAGTGCCCGGATCTTGCCCGGGGTGTCCTTGCCCTCGAGGGTGGTCAGGTCGATCATCCGGATCGTCAGGTCCAGGGCCCACATCTTCGAGGCAGCCTTGATCGAGCGTTTCTTGAGCGCGTCGACGCGCTCCTCGACGCCTACCTGGTCGACCGCGGTCACCCGACCAAGCAGGCTGCCCAGCGAGCCTGCCCGGGCGTCGAACGTGCGGATCAGCTCGTTGGCCCGTTGCTGGGCGGCCGTTTCAGGACGTCGACGAACAGCAGTCATGGCTGGGCCTACAGCCCGGCCCGGTTGCGCGGCAGGGGCGGCAGGCCGCGCCGGCCGTGGACCAGGTAGTGCTCGAACCAGGCGTTGATCTGGGCAGCGTTCTCGACTCGCCGGAAGGGCGTACCCGAACGGGTGAGCTCGTGGGTCTCCTCGGGTACCCGCATGAGGCGGACCGGCCGGCGCAGCGAACGCAACACCGTGAACAGCTCCTCGGCCTGGCCGATCGGAGTGCGCAGGTCGCGCTCGGCGTGCTGGATGAGCAGCGGTGTCCGGATCTGGTCAGCGTAGGTCAGCGGTGAGTGCTGGCGGTACAGGTCCGGGTCCTCCCACGGCGCGACCCCGAATTCGAGCCGCCCGAAGACCGCTCCGGCGATGTCGCCGGTCGACATCTGACTGACCAGGTCGTTGACCGAGCGGCAGGTGATGGCCGCCCGGAAGCGGTTGGTATGACCGACGATCCAGCTCGTCAGGTAGCCGCCATATGAGCCCCCGGTGACACCCAGGCGCTCGGGATCGGCCCGGTCCTCGGCGACCAGGCTGTCCACGCCGGCCAGGACGTCGCGCATCGGACCGGGGCCCCAGTCCCGGAAGTTGGCCGCATTGAACGCCTCGCCATAGCCCTGGGAACCGCGCGGGTTGGCCGCCCAGACGCCCATCCCGGCACCGGCCAGGACCTGCCACTCCCAGAACGGACTCCAGCCGTAGAGCGTGTGCGGGCCGCCGTGGATCTCGACCACCAGCGGAGCAGGACCGGCCGGAGCCGATCGGAGCGGGGCGTAATACCAGCCCTGGATCCGGCGTCCGTCCACCTCGTGCCAGCGCGACTCCGGCGCGACGAGGCTCACTTCGTCGCGCAGCTCGCGATTCAGGTGGGTGCGGGGATCGTGGGAGATCGGCGCGCGCAACCTGCCGGCCGGCACCTCCAGGGCGACGACCTCGGGCAGGTCAACTGGGGTCGAGCGGATCGCCGCGATGCGGACCGCCCCGCGCGGACCCGGACTGATCGCGAACGACGAGATGTAGTGCTGGCCGCTGGTCAGGCGCTCCACCGGCCGGCCGTCCACCGGTACCCGCCACAGCTCGAACGAACCGTCGATGGGGGCGCTGAACAGGACCGCCTGCCCGTCGGACGCGACCGCGATTCGATTGGCCTCGCCAACGGTGACGTCGCTGCCCATGCCCGAGTCGATCACGAGGTCGGCACTGGCCGTCAGGTTGCGCCCGGCGCGCGGACCCGACTCCGAACCATCGGCGGCCATCAGCCAGACATCGGCCCGGGTCCCGCCGCGGGCGCCCCAGCGATGGCCGAGAACGGCCAGGGTAGCCCCATCCGGGAGCCACGCCGGCGACCAGAACACGGCCTGCCCGAACGCTGACGCCGGGCCACCCGTACAGCGCACGGCCCGGCCGCCGGTCACCGGGACCACCCAGACGTCGGTGGTATCGAGCAGGTCGCGGTCCCGGCCACGCGCGGCACTGAACGCGATCCGGCTGCCATCGGGCGACCAGGCGGGTTCGCCGATCGAGGTGGGACCGGAATGGACCAGCGTCGCGGCGCCGGTGGCCACATCCACCACCCACAGGCGAGTCACCTGGTGGTACGTCCAGCCGGCCCCGTTGAGCATCGAGCCAAGGCGATCGACATAGTGGATGTCCGAAGCGGGCGGATCGCCCGGAGCGGGCGACGTACTGGGACGGCCCCGGCGCCGGGCATCTTCGCGGACCGTGGTCCCATGCGATGAGCTGACCACCGCCAGGCGCTGACCGTCCGGTGACCAGGCGAAGTCATCGACCCCCCGGGGCAGGTTCGTCAGCCGGCGGGCCTCGCCCGGCCGATCGAGCGGGAGAAGATGGACCTGGACCGCGTCTTCGCGATCCTTGGCCGCCTGCGGTTCCTCTTCCACGGCCAGCCGGCGATCGGACAGGAAGGCCAGGCTCCGGCCGCCAGGGGCGAAGCGCGCATGGCGATCGTGCTTGCTGCCGATCGTCAGCTGGGCCGCCGGAGACGAGCCGTCGAACGGAACCGACCAGATCGCGTGACGGTAGCCATCCCGGGTGGGTGCCACGGTCTGGACGGTGAAGGCGATCCGGTCGCCGGCCGGGGCCAGCTGGGGGTCGGTGGGAATCAGGAACCGGTAGATATCGTCGGGTCGTGCTGCTCGCGCCATCGAGCGAGTCTACCGCTACCATCGGCCCGATGGCCGATCAGCTCTCGCTGCTCCTCGACCCGGATCCGGCCGGCTGGCCCGCTCCGATCCTGCCCATGCTGGCTCAGCCGGCCGTGGGACCATTCGACGATCCCGATGCCCTGTTCGAACCGTGGTGGGGCGGCGAGCGGACGCTGGCCTATGTCGGTCGGGACAACGCGACCAGTGCACCCGGCCTGCGCCTGGTCAGTGCCGATGGCGTCGTCCTGACCGAACGGGTGCCCGAAGTCGCCGACCTGCCCGAACGACTGGGCGCCCGGCCGGCCATCCTCGACGGAACCCTGGTCGCGGTCGACGAGGCCGGCCGTCTCGATCAACCCGGGCTGGTCGCCCGCCTCGACGGTCGGTCGGGTCCCGGCCTGGCCTACCTGGTCTATGACCTGCTGGCCCTGGACGGCCGATCGCTCGTGGCCGAACCGCTCGAACGGCGGCGGGCGCGGCTGGCCCGGCTGCTCAGCCCATCCCCATCGATCGTGCCGGTCCCGATGATCGCTGGCGAGGGCCGGGCGTTGTGTGTTGCAGCAGCCGGCCAGGGTGTCGGCTGGGTCCTCGCCCGTGATCGGCGCAGCCCCTACCTGGCCGGGGTCACGAGCAGCCTGTGGCGGCTGATCAGCGTCCATCCCGATTCGGTCGCGCTCGGCGCAGCTCCGGCAGCGGCCGCCGACACGACCCTGATGAGCCCGATCCTGGCCCTGATCCGGCGCCTGCCCCTCGACGATCCCGGGTCCTGACCGGCGGGTCCTCATCGCGGGTCCTGACCGGGACCCTCAGCCGCCGCCGGGCCGAATGGCCACCCGCAGGAACGTCCGGAAGCCCGGCCGCTGGCCGTAGAGCAGGACACCCGCGCCATAGATCCGGGCCGCGATCCAGGTCGACAGGCCGATCGCGGCCACGAGGAGTCCCAGCGACAGCCCGATTTCCCAGCCTTCGACGTGGCCGAGCATCACCCGGGCCAGCATCACGTAGGGGCTGAAGAACGGCACGTAGCTCAGGATCGCCACCGGCGTCGAGTTGATCGCGGTCATCCCGAAGATCGCTCCGAAATAGCCGGCCATCGAGACGAAGCTGAGGGGCATCGCCAGTTGCTGGATGTCCTCGGGCCGGCTGACCAGCGAACCGGCGGCGGCGTATACGAAGGCGTACAGCAGAAAGCCCAGGATGAAGAAGGCCCCAAACGCCAGCAGGATCGGCAGGGTCAGGCCAACCAGGGGCGCCTCGCCTGCGTCGGCCGGCCCAATCAGGGCCGTGGCGATGGGATCCTGGAGGGCGAGGATCAGGACCGCTGGGGCCAGGATGGCGAGGTACTGGGTCAGGCCGGCTCCGCCCACGCCAATGACCTTGCCAACGAGCAGCTGGCGGGGTGTCGCCGCGCTGATCAGGAGCTCCATGACCCGGCTGGCCTTCTCGGACGCCACGCTGGTGGCCACCCACATCCCGTAGACGGTCAGGGTGATGAAGATCAGGACGACCAGGATCGAGGCGAGCAGGGTCCGGCTGCCGGTGGCCCCCGGATCGATCGTGGCCACACTCGAGGCGTGATCGGTGGGTTCAACCTGGAACGACGGCAGGTGGAAGCCCGGTGCACCAGTGGGGTGGGCGACGCTCTGGGAATACTCCACCACGGCCGCTCCGAAGGTCGCCACCTGGAGCCGCTGGATCGTGGCGCTGGTTGGCCCGTCATTCCCGTGGAACGTGAAATCGAGACCGCCGGTCGGCCCGATCGTGACCTCCAGCAGGCTGTCGATCCGGCTCGCCCGGACACTCGCCAGGCCGGCTCCCAGGTCCGGCTGGGCGCTCAGCTTGTAGTGCGCCCGGACGGTTGAAGGATCGACCCCGGGCGGAACAGGATTCAGGTAGTCCGAGACCAGCTGGATCACTCGGCCGGTCACCGCCGGATCGCTCGAGACCACGCCAATCCGGGTGGTCTGGCCGCGGTCGAGGGCACGCAGTCCAATCGGCACGAGGGCGGCGCCAACGGCCACCGCCATCAGGATCGCGGTGGCCACGGCGAAGGCCCGGCTGCGGATCTTCTCGACGTACTCGCGCCGGGCCACCAGGCCGGCGTTGGGCAGGAGCGAACCGTCGGGATGGCCGGTCATGACCTGGACATCCGGCTCACGCGGCGGACTCCATCGGGCGGCCGACGAGGTCGATGAAGATCTCCTCGAGGGACGCGTCCGCGATCTCGAAGCAGGTGACCGTGGCGCCCCGGGCCAGTGCGGCCCGCAGGATCGACTGGGGATCGCAGCCGGGCTCGACGCTCAGCTCGCTCACGCCCGGTCCGGGCCGGACCATCCGAACGCCCGGCAGGTCGGCGGTCCAGGCCAGCTCCGGGTCGCCCTCGACGGCGAGTCGGACGATCGGCCGGCCGGCCTGTCGACGGACCTCCTGGATGGGACCGCCGGTCACGAGTCGGCCCCGATCGATGATCGCGATCGCTCCCGCCAGGGACTCGACGACCTCCATCTGGTGGGTCGAGAAGACCAGGGTCTTGCCCCGCCCGGCAAGCTCCAGGAAGGCGGTCCGGAGGAGCGCGACGTTAACCGGATCCAGGCCGGTGAAGGGCTCGTCCATAAGCAAGACGTCGGGGTCGTGCAGGATCGCCGCGATGAACTGGATCTTCTGCTGGTTGCCCTTGCTCAGCTCATCGGCCCGCCGATCAGCCAGGTCGGTGACCCGGAAGCGCTCCAGCCAGCCCAGCGCGTCAGGCCGGGCGACGTCCGTCGGGATGCCGTACAGGCCGGCGAAGAACACCAGTTGGTCGAGCACCCGCATCCGCGGATAGAGACCGCGCTCTTCCGGCAGGTAGCCGAACGTGCGCCGGGGCAGCTCGATGTTGGGACGGCCCTGCCAGGTCACCGTGCCCCGGTCGGCCCGGAGGATGTCCAGGACGATCCGCATCGTCGTGGTCTTGCCCGCGCCGTTGGCCCCCAGGAAACCGAAGATCTCGCCGGGCGCCACCTGGAAGCTGACGTCATCAAGGGCCACGACCGGCCCATAGCGCTTCGACAGGCCGTCGATGAGGAGGGTCATGGCCCGAGCATCGCACAGGCCGGCCGGTGCCGACCTCGGTACGGAGGTCCCAGCCGGGACCCGCCCGGACCGTGCCCGGCGCCAGGAGCGCTACCATCAGTTCATGGCAAGTCCCACCGATCCAGCCCGGATCCACGCGGACCGGGCGGCGGGCACGCTCACGATCGAATGGCGCGACGGCCACTCGACCAGCTACCCCACCACCACCCTGCGCTGGCTGTGTCCCTGTGCCTACTGCCGGGGCGAGGCCGGTCTGCCCGGCTGGCTCGACTCGGCGCCCACCCTGACCCCGGACCAGGTTCGCCTGGTCGACATTGCCCTCGTGGGCCAGTACGCGGTTGCGCCCACCTGGGCCGATGGGCACCACACCGGGTTCTACACGTTCACCACCCTGCGCGAGATGTGCCCCTGTCCGGAGTGCAGCGCCGCCCGGGTCGCCAACGGCCGGCCCATGCTGGGTGCCACCAGTCACCAATCTCACGCCGATCGAGGAGGTTCATTGTGATTGTCGCCACCACCCCATCCGCCGCGGGCTTCCGGGTTACCGAAACCAAGGGCCAGGTGTTTGGCCTGGTCGTGCGCAGTCGCGGCCTGGCCGGCAACATCTCGGCCGGGCTTCGATCGCTCGTCGGGGGCGAGATCACCGAGTACACCAGCCTGCTCGAGGACACCCGCAGACAGGCGATCGACCGGATGGTCCAGAACGCCACGGTGATGGGTGCCAACGGTGTCCTGTCGATGCGCTTCGACAGCTCGGAGATGGGCCAGACGATGTCCGAGATCGTGGCCTACGGAACCGCCGTCGTGCTCGTTGCCGACTCAGCGGCAGCCAGCGCTTCGGAGTAGCCCAGATGATTGCGGCAGCCCGGGTGATCCTGGCGGTCATCGGCGTGATACTCGTCGCCGTCGGGATCCTGGTCATTGCCGCCGGCCAGGTGCTGTCCGGCCTGTACGCCCTGGTCGTGGGCGCGGTGATCATCGTCGCGCTCCTGTACGAGCGCGGCCGCTACCGCTCGATCGACGCCGAAGTCCGCAACGACGCGCCCGGTCCGGGTGGCGGTGAGCCGCGCGGAGCGCTGCCGCCGACCTTCCGGCCGACCGACGAGGTATTCGTCGATCCGACCTCGGGCCATCGGATGCGGGTCTACCTGGAAGCGGGCACGGGCAACCGGCGGTACATGGCCGAGGACTGACGTTCGGGGGGTTTCGGAGGCCTCCAAGGTCCGTGCTACGCTTGCCGGGCCGGCCCGTTGCGCCGGCTGGTTCCGTCACCCGACCGCCACGGAGAGCCCCGCCGAATGACCGCCGTCCGACCCGATCGGGTCGCTCGCGCCCCCCGCGCCCGCGGGCCCGCCCGTGGCCCGGACCTGCCCTACCTCAACCGGGAGCTGTCCTGGCTGGACTGGAACGCGCGGGTCCTGCACGAAGCCCAGGACGAGCGCAATCCCCTGCTCGAGCGGGTCAAGTTCCTGGCGATCTTTGCCTCCAACCTGGATGAGTTCTTCCAGGTCCGGGTGGCCGGCCTGCGCCAACAGGTGGCGGCCTCGGCTGTCCGGAGCTCGCCCGATGGGCGTTCGCCCGAAGAGCAGCTGGCGGCCATCCGGCCACGCGTCCAGGCCCTTGTCGAGGCGCAGGGCGTCCTGTTTGCCCGGATCCGGGCAAAGCTGGCCGAGTCCGATGTCCGAATCGTCGACTACGCCGCGGTCCCCGAGTACCACGCCCGGCTGCGCGAACGGTTCATCGACGAGGTCTTCCCGGTCCTGACCCCGCTGGCGGTGGACCCCGGTCACCCGTTCCCGTATATCTCCACCCTGAGCCTGTCGATCGCCGTCGGGCTGCGCGACCCGGACACGGGCGAGCGACGGTTCGCCCGGGTCAAGCTGCCGCCGGTCCTGCCCCGCCTGATGGAGCTCGACCCAACCACCTTCGTGCTCCTCGACCAGGTGGTCTCGAACAACCTGGACATGCTCTTCACCGGCCTCGAGATCGTCGAGGCGCACCTCTTCCGGGTCACCCGCAACGCGGATCTGGCCATCGAGGAGGATGAGGCCGACGACCTGCTCATGGCCATCGAGGAGGAGCTCCGCCGGCGCCGCTTCGGGGAAGCCGTTCGGCTCGAGGTGGAGCGGAGCATGCCGGCATCGACCCGACGCCTGCTGCTCAATGGGATCGGGCTGACCGAGGACGACGCCTACGACATCAGCGGGATGGTCGACCTGACCGGCCTGTGGCAGATCGCCGACCTGGACCTGCCCGATCTGCAGCGCCCGGCCTGGACCCCAGTCACGCCGGCCCGCCTGCTGCCACCCGACGAAGACGAGCCGGTCGACATCTTTGGCGCAATCCGGGCCGGCGACATCCTGGTCCACCACCCGTACGAGTCGTTCGCGGCGTCGACCGAGCGGTTCATCGCCCAGGCGGCCGCCGATCCGGACGTCCTGACGATCAAGCAGACCCTGTATCGGACATCGGGTGACTCGCCGATCGTGCGCGAGCTGATCCGGGCCGCCGAGCGGGGCAAGCAGGTGGTGGTCCTGGTCGAGATCAAGGCCCGTTTCGATGAGGAGCAGAACATCGAATGGGCGCGCAAGCTCGAGCGGGCGGGAGCCCACGTCGTGTACGGCCTGGTCGGGCTCAAGACCCACTCGAAGGTGGCCCTGGTGGTCCGCCGCGAAGGCACCCTGCTCCGGCGCTACGTCCACATCGGCACGGGTAACTACAACCCCAAGACCGCCCGGCTGTACGTGGACATCGGGCTGTTGACCTGCCGGCCCGAGATCGGGGCCGACGTGACCGACCTATTCAACGTCCTGACCGGCCTGTCCCGCCAGCGAACGTTCCGGCGGCTGATCGTGGCACCCCATGGGATGCGAACCCGGGTCATCGAGCTGATCGACCGCGAGATCGGTCATGCCGAAGCGGGCCGGCCGGCCCGGATCGTGATGAAGGTCAACGCAATCGTCGACCCGGCCTGCATCCAGGCCCTGTACCGGGCCAGCGCCGCAGGCGTGGACGTCGACCTGATCGTGCGCGGAATCTGCTCGATCCAGCCGGGCGTTCCGGGTGTTTCCGAGCGGATTCACGTGCGCTCGGTGGTCGGCGAGTTCCTTGAACATTCCCGGATCTGGGGCTTTGGCAATGACGGCGCCGACGAGTGGTACATCGGCTCGGCCGACCTGATGGAGCGCAACCTCGATCGCCGGATCGAGGCGGTCATCCCGGTCGAGGACGTCGAGGCCCGAGCCCGGATCGCCGAAGTGATCGCGACGATGATGGCCGACGACCGGCGCTCGTGGCAGCTCGGCGGCGACGCGGTCTGGCGGCGGACCGAGGACATCAACGGCGCGGCCGGCACGATCGACACGTTTGCCGCGATGAAGGAACGAACCCTGATCTATACCGCCGCGATCAGCCAGCCCCACCGGCCGGGGCTGGGCAGCGGCTCGCTGGATCCGCGCGCGTGACGGCCTCCGAGACGCTCGAAGTCGAGCTCAAGTACCAGGTCGCCAACCTGGGGGTCGGCGAGCGCCTGCTGGCTGCCCAGCGACTGGCCGGGTTTACCGCCCTCGGCGAGATCCGGGTGGCCGAGCACGAGGACACCTACCTGGACACGGCCGACGGCATCCTCGAAGCCGGCCTGTACGGCGTGCGCCTGCGGGTCGAGGCCGGCGCGACCACGCTCACGGTCAAGTCCGCCGGGTCGGTGGAGGGCGCCTACCGCCGGCGCGAGGAGCTTGAAGGACCGGCCCTGGCTGGAACTCCGCCGGCATCGTGGCCGGCCTCGGCTGCCCGGGACCGCCTGATTGAGCTGGTCGGGGATGCCCCCCTGCACGAGATCGTCACGCTCCGGCAGCACCGGCGCAAGCGCGATTTCGCGACGGCCGAGGCAACCGTGGAGCTCAGCCTCGACGAGGCCCGGATCGTTGTCGACGGACACACCGTGGACCAGTTCACCGAGCTCGAGGCCGAGCTGACCCGCGGTCCCGAATCAGCCCTCGGGCCGTTCCTGGGGCTGCTCGACGGTCGGCCGGGGCTGTCCCCCACGGTCGAGTCCAAGCTCGCCCGGGCCATCGCCGCGGCGACTGCCGCCCGCGCCGCTCGTCCCCAGGCAGTCCCGGCGCCCGAACCCGCGGCAGAAGCTGAGCCGATCCCGGGACCCGCGGAGGAGCCTGTGGCTGAGCGGGTGATCGCGGTCGAGCCCGAGGTCGTCGTCGAGCCCGAGGTCGTGGCCACGCCTGAGCCGGTGGTCGTGGCCACGCCTGAGCCGGTGGCGGTGGCAGAAGCCGCGGCTGCGGTCGAGGCGCCGATCGATCTCGACCCGGGCCCCGAGGACCTGCTCGAGGCCGCTGACGGCCTGCCCGATCTCGACGACGAGGACGACGAGCTCCTGCCCATCCTGGACCTGCCCCGGTCGTCCGAGGATCCGCTCGAGCTGCCTGATCTCCTCGGAAAGCCGGCCCCGGCGCGAGCCCGGAAGACGAAGATCGAGGCCGAGGTCCCTGCCGAGGAAGCCCGGCTGCCCGTTCTCAAGAACCCAGGCGTGTCGGCCGAGGACCTCCATGCCGAGGCGGGCCGCAAGGTCCTCCGCTTCCACCTTGCCCGAATGCTCGCCCGGGAGCCCGGGACGCGCTCTGGCATCGACCCCGAAGAGCTCCACGGGATGCGTGTCGCCACCCGCCGGATGCGGGCCGCTTGGCGTGTCTTCGGCGACGCCTACGATCCCGCCAAGACGAAGGCCTATCGACGCCGGCTGCGTGAGCTGGCAGCGGTGCTCGGCGGCGTGCGCGACCTGGACGTCCTGATCGAGGCGACCGAAGCCTACGGCGAGGTGATCGGAGCGCCCGACCTGAAGGGGCTGGAGCCACTCCTGGCTAGCTGGCGGACCGATCGCGACGCAGCCCGCGAACGGCTGATCCTGGAGCTCGATTCGAAGGGCTATCGGCGCTTCGTCGACGACTACCTGGACTTCGTGACGAGTCCGGGCCGGGATGTGCTCCCGGTCGAAACCACCATCCCCCACCGAGTGCGGGATACCGCCGCGTCGCGGATCTGGTCAGCCTACGAACACGTTCGGGCCTACGAGGCGGTCCTGCGCTGGGCCGACGTGCCAACCCTGCATGAGCTCCGGATCGCCGCCAAGCGCCTGCGCTACACCCTCGAATTTGTCCGGGAGCCGCTCGGCGAGGAGGCCGCGCCGCTGATCGCCCGAGTCGTGGCAATGCAGGACCACCTCGGGTTCATGAACGACGCCGAGGTTGCCGCCCAGATGGCCCGGACCTTCCTGGTCGAGCACGGCAACGAGCTCGCCGAAGCCGAAGCCGAGGCGATCGGCCGCTACCTGGTCTCGCGGGAGCGCGAGGTCGCCCGGCTCAAGCGCACAGTGGGCAGCACCTGGCGGGGCGTTTCCGGCCTGTCCTTCCGACGCGGCCTGGGCCGGACGGTCGCGATCCTGTAGGTCAGTCGCCGAAGATGTGGATCGGATCCTCGCTGGGCCGGCCACAGAGCGCACATCGATCGGCCCGGGCATTGACCACGGCCTCGGGCGTCAGCAGCCCGCGGATGGCCGCGCCCCGACCGTTGTAGGGGCCCAGCGGCACGAACGTGTCGGCGGCCAGGAACTCGTGCGGCTCGAGCGGATCAAACTCGTCCGGTTGGGTCCCGCCAGCGTTCGCGGCGCTCATGAGCAAATCGTAGCACCCGCCCGAGCACCTCCCGGACGGAGCAGGGTCCCGCTGCGGATGGGACCATCGTGGGGTGGTCCAGTGCGGTTGCGAGCGGCATCCTGAGCGCATGAAGACCATCCGCCTGCCCTTCCTTGCCGGCCTCGCCCTGGCTGTCCTGCTGCCGTTTGCCGCGGTCAGCGAGGCCACCGCTGCCAACGCCGCAGCGAACGCAACGAGCGGCGCCCTCCACCCGTTGACCACGAAGCAGCTCAGTCATCGACTGCGCAATGAGGTCTACGGGTTCCTGCCGTACTGGCTTGAAACGAGTGCCACGGCCGGATCCTTGCGCTACGACCTGCTCAGCACGGTGGCCTTCTTCGACATCGGCCTGCATCCCGATGGAAGCGTCGATCGAACGACGGCCGGCTACGCCGGGCTCACGAACCTGTCGGCCAATGCGATCATCCGCTCGGCTCACGCCGCCGGGGTTCGAGTAGACCTGACCCTGGCCAGCTTCGGATTCCTCCAGAACCGGGCATTCCTGCGCAACCTGACCGCCCAACGCCGGGCGATCAGCCAGATCGTGGCGATCATGGCCGTGCGCGGCCTGGACGGGATCGCGGTGGACCTGGAGAGCGTCTATCGCCGGGATCTGCCCAACCTGACCCGCTTCGTCGACGCACTGGCCCGGGCGGTTCATGCAAGCAATCACATCGGCCGGGTGACCGTGGCCGTGGGTGCCTCGGAAGCTGGTTCGGCGATGGCCGGAGCAGCCCTGGCCGGCCATGCCGACCGGGTCCTGATCATGGGCTACGACTACCGCAGCGGACGCTCCCTGACCACCGGCAGCACGGACCCGCTCCGGCGCCGCGGCGGCGGGATGAGCCTTACCTGGACGCTCGACCTGTTCAAGGCTGCCCGGCTGCCGATGAACCGGATCATCCTGGCCCTGCCCTATTACGGGATGAGCTGGCCGACCGCCTCCGCTCGACCGGGTGTTGCCCCGGCCCGGGCCGCCTACGGCCGGGCTCCGGCCTATGCGATCCGGGTCAGCAAGGTGCTCGTGCCAACGGGCGCCCGGCATGGCTACGATCCCGTCGAGGCCTCGGCCTGGGTCGCCACCTACGACGCTCATCTCGGCGTCTGGCGCCAGACCTGGTATGACTCGCCTGCCGCCCTGGCGGCCAAGTACGCCTTTGCCCGCAGCCGGGGGCTGGCCGGCGTGGGCCTGTGGGCCCTGGGCTACGACGCCGGCTCAAACCTCAACTGGCAGGTCCTGGCCAGGGCGTTCCAGCTGCCCGTGCCGGCCAGGTCGCACCATCTGCCCAAGAAGATCCACAAGCCGGTCCACCGAATCAAGATCCACCACCCCAAGCCCAAGGCCGTTGCGGTCAAGCCCAAGCCGGCTTCGACCAAGCCTGTTCACCCGCCGGTCGTGCGCGCCGTCTAGCGACTAGTCGAGCGGGCGGCGCCAGCCAGCGCGTGCCAGGGCCGTCGAAGGCCGTCGGCGCGTGCCGACCCGCCGCCTCGCGCTCCAGCCGCAAGACAAGCCGTGCCGCGGTTCCTGCCAGGCGACAAACGGCCCGAATCGTGTCGGGGACCTCGGCCAAGCCGCGTTCCTGGCGTTCCGACCCCAGTGGCGGCCCGGGCATTGACCATGGCCAAGCGTGAGTTCGGGTCCTTCGACGCGCCAACGACGTCCCTTCGACCCTCGCAACGCTGAAATCGAGCCGTTTGTCGCCTGGCAGGAACCAACTCTGGACCCGGGGCGCCGGTCTTGAGCCAGGACGCCAGCGCGCGAACCATCTCTGGACCGGGGCCAGCCGGCGTTAGTCCGCGGAGTGGGCCGGGTCGTCCGTCCAGCCCCGAGCCAGGACGGCCAGGCTGTCCCGCCACGCGATCGGGGCATGGGCCTGGGCCAGGACCAGGCCCTCGCGTACCCCGGCTTCGGAGACCGTCAGCTCCTCGAGCCCGTACTGGCGCAGGACCGCCTCCAGGATCGCCGCCCCGGCCGGCAGCAGCCGAGCCCGGGTTGGGTTGATCGCGTGGCGCTCCGCGGCAAGGGCCGACGGCTCGCTGGTGAGGACCTCGAGGGCGGCTCGCAACCGGTCGAAATCAAGTCGGCGGTCGAGCATCGCGGGCGGCACCACCTTGACCAGGTTGGAGGCCGTGCCACCGACCGCAATGAGCTCGGCCAGCCGGATCGCCGGCCCCTGGCCCACGATTCGGCGCGCTTCGGTCCGCATGAGCTCAATCTGGGCGCTGGTCGGCGGGTCACTCGTGACGAAGGCAGCCGTCAGGCGAGCCCCACCCAGGCTCAGGCCGAGCGAAATGGGCGGATGCCCCGGCCCAACCCGCACGATCTGGCTGCTGCCGCCGCCCACGTCAACGATCGCCAGCTCGCGCTCGATCGGGCGACCATCGGTGACCCCGATCAGGGTCAGCTCGGCCTCTTCCCGCGGGTCAAGGACGTGCAGCGGCGTACCGCTGGCCAGCCCCACCTCGTGGACGGCGGAGGCCGCATCGGCCGCCCGGCGCATGGGCTCGGTGCCCACGAAGGCAATCCGCTCAGCGCCCAGCCGGCGGGCGGTCTGGGCATAGCGCACCAGGGCGGCTGTCAGCTCACCGCGCTTGGCCGGGCCGAGTGACCCGGCCTTGTCAACGCGGTCGCCCAGGCCCAGGAACACCGACTCATCGACGAGCGGCTCAAGGCGATGTCCGGTCACCACGGCGACCAGGATATGGACCGAGTTCGCGCCGACGTCGACACCGGCTACCACCTGGGCGCCAGGTTCCAGGACAGGCATGGGCGGCTCGATGGGGCTCGGTTCCGGCGGGTCTGCCTTGAGTGGCTCGACGCGCTCAGCCTGGTGAGCCGCTGGACTGGCCGGGATCGCCGTCACCGGGTTGAAGTGACCTCCGCGGTCGCGGGCTGGCCGGTGACGCGGCGCGACGGGCTGCCGGCTTCCTCGTGGGCGCGGTCGCCGCCGGCGTGGTCCGGGTCCGCCGGGCAACGGTCTTGGCTGCCGCGACCGGCGGAGCTGCCGGTTGCACGGGACCCGGGGTCGAAACTGGCCCAGCGGTCGCCCGGGCTGGCCGGGACCTCGCTGGTGTCCTGGTCGGTGACTTGGCCGACGACGTGGCTGCTGCCTTGCTCGGGGTCCTGGCCGCACTTTTGGCCGCGCCTTTGGCCGGCGTCTTGGCCGGCGTCCTTGTTCGGGCAGCTGCGGCCGGTCGCTTCGGCGCCCGGCCGGCCGGGCTCGTCGCCTGGGCCGCAGTCTTCGCCCGCGCCTCGTCTCGAACCGCCTCGGCTGCCTGGTGGGCAACGTTGCTGACGGTCTGGCCGGACTTGGCCCGGGCGTTCGCCGCGATCATCTCGGACAGCTCGGTCAGCAGCGCTGCGGCGTGGCCCGCGCTGGCGACGGCAGCATCGAGCTGGGCCTGGCGACGGACAATCTCGTCACCGGTCGCGGCCACGAGCTGGCGACGACGCCTGGCCTCCTCGGCGCGCGCAGCAGCCAGGCGCTTCTCAAGCTGGCCGAGCAGCTTCCAGGCGCGCTCGAACGCCTTGGTTGCCGTCCTCTTGGACGACGGTTCGGAGGCCTGGGTCTTGACCATGATCTCGTCTCCTCGGTTCAGGGTCGGGCTCGAGGATCGGCCCGGGATCAGCCGGATCGCGTGGATTGAAGCAGGACGCTGGGCTCGCCAGGCGCCACTGAGCGGTGGCGGACTTCCAGTCTGTCACGACAGTGCTAGTGCTGGATCGCTGCCGGGCCGGTTGTTAACAAAGCGACAACGGACTGTTGACGGGCCTCCGGCACGCTCAGAGTGCCAGAAAGGTGTCGGGCCGCCTGTGACGCGCCCGTTCAGGGAGGAAACACGTTGACAATTGGAATTCGCGGCGTCGCGGCCCTTGCGCTCGCCGCCACCCTGGCGATCGCCGCCTGCAGCGGCGGCCCGGGAGCAACCACAGCCCCTTCGGCGAGTGCAGCGGCGCCCACCGGCACATTCGCACCCACGGCCTGCGCGACAGGCACGATCACCGCGGCGGGCTCCACCGCCCTCCAGCCCCTCGTCGACGCGGCTGGCAAGATCTACACCGCGGCCTGCCCCGGTTCGACGATCACGGTCAACGGCGGCGGCTCGGGCACCGGCCTGACCCAGGTCTCGGGTGGCTCGATCGACATCGGTGACTCCGACGTCACGGCTGAATCGAAGCTCGCAACCCCCGACGCGGCAGCGCTGGTTGACCACCTGGTTGCCAAGCAGGGTTGGATCGTCGTCGCCAACAAGGACGTGACCGGTATCACCAACCTGACCACCGACCAGCTGATCAAGATCTGGACCGGCGTCACCACCAACTGGAAGGATGTTGGCGGGCCAGACCTGCCGATCGTCCTGATTCTCCGCCCGACGAGCTCGGGGACCCGCTCCACGTTCAAGAAGATCGTCCTCGGCGGAGCCAGTGAGGCCAGCGGGCAGGCCCTGACCGAGGACTCCAACGGAGCGGTGACGGCGGCCATTGCCGGCTCCGGCACCGGCGGCGGTACTCCCGGCAGCACCAGCGTGATCGGCTTTGCCTACTACCAGACCGCCAAGGACAAGCTCGTCGGGTTCCAGCTTGATGGGGTCGACGCGAGCGTCACGAACATGGCCAGCGGCACATACAAGCTGAATGCCATCGGCCACATGTACACCAAGGGCCAGCCGACCGGCCTGGCCAAGTCCTTCCTGGACTACATCCTCAGCGATGCCATCCAGAAGGGCCTGATCCCGGCGAACTTCTACGCCCCGGTCAACCCCTAGGCCCTTCGGTCTTCCGCGAGCAATGAGGTTCGGCGCCGGCCAACAGCCGGTGCCGAACCTCGAACCATGTTTCTATCATTCGTGGAGCACCTTGACGTGAGCCCTGCCTTGGGAGCCAGCTGAGATGGCCGTCGTCGGCGACGCCCCGGTCCTGACGGGACTGTGCGTCCGACCTGCCTTTCGAGATCGACTCGACCTGCCCCGCCGGGTGGTCTTCCTGGCGGCCCTGTCGATGGTCGGGATCGTGTTCATCCTGCTCGGCTTCATTGCCTGGCAGGGCGTCCAGCTGTTCGTCCAGAACGGCGTGCCGATCAGTTCCGTCCTCAGCCCAACCTGGTCGCCCGAGGACGCGCCGGTCAGCTTCGGGATCCTGCCCTTCGTCCTGGCCACGATCGGGGTAACCGGCGTCGCGGTGCTCATCTCGACGCCGCTGTCGGTTGGTCTCGCCCTGTTCCTGTCCGAGGTCGCGCCGCGCCGCGCCCGGGAGATCGTCCAGCCCGCGCTGGAGATCTTCGTGGGGATCCCCAGCGTGGTCTGGGGCTGGCTGGGCCTGACCATCCTGGTCCCGATCCTCGCCACGAACTTCCGCTGGCTTGGCTTCACGGTCGGCTTCAGCTGGTTCGCCGGCTCGGTCGTCCTGTCGATCATGATCCTGCCCACGATCACGACGATCACCTATGACGCGTTCCGGGCCGTCCCCCAGGAGCTCAGAACGGGCTCGTTGGCCCTGGGCACGACCCGCTGGCAGATGATCCGGCACATCCTCCTGCCGGCGGCCCGGGCCGGAACGCTCACCGCGATCGTCCTGGGCATGACCCGGGCGGCCGGTGAAGCACTGGCTGTCCAGATGGTCATCGGCAACCGGCCGACGATCCCCACCAGCCTGACCCAGCCCGTGACGACGTTGACCAGCCAGATCACCCTGGACATGGGCAACACGGTCTTCGGTGCGCCGGATAACAACGTGCTCTGGACGATGGGCCTGATCCTGCTCCTGATCTCGATGCTGTCAGTGATCCTGATCCGGGCAATGAACCGATCGGGCAAGCGGGCATGACCGCGGCCGGACAGTCCCAGCGCAAGTCCTCGGGC
Source organism: Candidatus Limnocylindrales bacterium (assembly GCA_038220425.1). GTDB lineage: Bacteria > Chloroflexota > Limnocylindria > Limnocylindrales > CSP1-4 > Palsa-1033. The sequence continues at coordinate 5,436 of JBBRIV010000008.1, read as the reverse complement.
AGGGCCGGGCGAACGATCGTCGCCGACCGGGTGGCCACCGCCGTCCTGTGGGGCCTGGGTGCGTTCGTCCTGCTCCTGTTGGGCGGGATCATCGTCCACTTCGTGCTCGCCTCTATCGGCTTCATGTCGCTGTCGTTCGTCTTTGGAGACCCGAGCGAGTCGGCCCTGGGTGGGGTCGGTCCGCTCCTGTTCAACTCCGTGTACATGCTCGTCCTGGCCATGCTCATCGCTGTCCCGCTGGGGATCCTTGCCGGGATCTACATGTCCGAGTACGCCGGCGACAACCGGGTGACCGACTCGATCCGCTTTGCCGAAGAGGCAATCAGCTCGGTGCCCTCGATCGTGGTCGGCCTGTTCGGCCTGATTGCGTTCGTGAACCTGACCCATTGGGGCTTCACGGCGATGGGCGGCGCCCTCGCCCTGACCCTGTTCAACCTGCCCCTGATGGCCCGTCTGTGCGAGCAGGCATTGCGGGCAGTCCCAGCCGACGAGCGCAGCGCCAGCCTGGCCCTGGGGGCGACCAAGTGGCAGACCATCCGCCACGTGGTCCTGCCCCTGGCGATCCCGGGGATCGTCACCGGCATCATCCTGACCGCCGGCCGGGTCTTTGGCGAAGCTGCCGCCCTCCTGTTCACGGCGGGCATTTCCACGCCGACCGGCTATAACTTCGCCAACCTGAACATCTTCGACCACAACTCGCCGTGGAGCCCATTTCGGCCGGCCACCACCCTCTCTGTCTATATCTGGAAGACGAACTCGGAGGGTCTGGGCAGCTTTGTCCAGCAGATCGGTGACGGCGCCTCGGCGCTGCTCCTGGCCACCGTCCTGATCTTCAACGTGGGGGCGCGCTTCCTGGGCCGGATCCTCACCCGCCGTCTGACCGCAGCATGAACAACGGAGATGAGATGACCACGACGACGCGCGAGGACGCACCGCTGCTGGATGCCATCGACCCGGCAGCGGCGACCCTGCCGCCGCGGATCGTGGTGGCCGGGGCCGAGGCGCCAACTGCTCCGGCCGCGACCGGGACGCCCAAAGTTGACGCCGAGAACGTGAGCATCTACTACGGCGCCAAGCTGGCCGTCCGGGACGTGACCCTGCACGTGCCGGAGCGTTCGATCCTGGCCCTCATCGGACCGTCGGGCAGTGGCAAGAGCACCTTCCTGCGCTGCTTCAACCGGATGAACGACCTGATCCCCGGAGCCCGGGTGACGGGCCAGGTCCGGCTCGACGGTGAGGCGCTCATGGACGCTGACGTCAGCGTGGTCGAGCTGCGCCGCCGGGTGGGGATGGTCTTCCAGCGGCCCAACCCGTTCCCCATGTCCATCTACGACAACGTGGCCTACGGGCCACGCCGCCGAGGGGCCTCGAACCGGGTGGAGATGGACGAGCTGGTGGAGCGCAGCCTGACCCGGGCCGCCCTGTGGAACGAGGTCAAGGACGACATCCACAAGAAGTCCGGGTTGTCCCTGTCGGGCGGCCAGCAGCAGCGCCTGTGCATCGCCCGAGTGCTGGCCACCGAGCCTGAAGTGATCCTGATGGACGAGCCGGCCTCGGCCCTCGATCCGATTTCGACGCTGCGGGTGGAGGAGCTCATGCGCGAGCTGCGCGAGACCTACACGATCATCATCGTGACCCACAACATGCAGCAGGCCGCCCGGGTCAGCGATCGGACCGCCTTCTTCAACATGGGCGAGGATCGGGCAGGCTATCTTGTTGAGCTGGACGACACCCGAACCCTGTTCACGAACCCCAAGAACCAGCTGACCGAGGACTACGTGTCCGGGCGGTTCGGTTGAACCCCGAGGAGACCACGATGGCCGGCCAGATCGACGAGATCCTCGAGGGCGCCCAGGCGAGCGGGTCGCCCACCAGCTCGGTGCCCCACCCGTCACGCGATGGCCTCGATCGCGAGCTGCGCGAGATCAAGGACAACATCCTGCGCATGGGCGCGATGGTCGAGGAGCAGATCCGGGCCTCACTCGAAGCACTCATCCAGCACGACGCCGACGCGGCCCTGGCCGTGATCAAGGGCGACGCCCGGATCAACGAGATGCAGCGCAGGCTGACCACGATGGTCGCAACGACCATCGCCACCCAGTCGCCGGTTGCCCGTGACCTGCGCTTCCTGATCGCCCTGGACCACGTGTCCTACGAGCTCGAGCGGATGGGCGATCACGCCGGATCGGTGGCCAAGCAGGCCCGCAAGCTCGCACCCGAGCCGCCCCTCAAGAACTACGTGGACCTGCCCGAGATCGGCGAGCGGGCCGCCCAGCAGGTCCACGGGATCCTGCGCGCGCTCGTGGACATTGACGAGGCGGGTGCGCGCGAGGTGGCCAAGGGCGATGACCTGATCGACGACCTGTATCACCGGACCTTCGACCAGGTCCTCGAGCTCATGCGCGAGGATCCGATCAACGTCGACCGGGGGGCTCGGATCCTGTTCGCGGCCCACTACCTCGAGCGGATCGGCGATCGGGTGACCAACATCGCCGAAGACGTCGTGTTCCTGGCCACCGGCCAGATCGAGGACCTCAACCCCTAGTCGAACGCGGCGCACGAGGTTCGGTTAGTACAGCCAGGGCACCAGGCGCTTTGTTCGTGCCGCGTACGCCGCGTAGCCGGGGTGAGCCTCGCGCAGCCAGGTCTCCTCGCGCCGTGACTTGGCGGCGAAGAGGACGAACAGCAGGCCGGCCGCCAGCAGGGCGAGGATCGATCCGCTGAGGACGCCCCAGCCGAGGCCGGCCAGGACAAGGCCGCTGTAGATCGGGTGCCGGACGAGCCGGTAGACGCCTGATTCGACCAGGGGCGCCCCGTCGATCGGCCGCGGAAACGGGCTCAGGCTCGGCCGCAGGTCCCAGGCGCCGCGCAGCGCGAGCATTCCGCCGGCGGCAATGGCCATGAGTCCTGCCGCAGCGACGGGCGCTCCCCACGGATCCGTTGATCGTGCGGCCAGGCAGCTCTCGCCGCCGGCGGCCGCTATCAACACGAAGAGCACCAGCTGGGCGACAACCCATCCCTCGCCGCGGGGTCCGAGTGCCGGCAATCGCGTGGTCACCTGATCAGCCTGAGGCCTCCAGGTCCGTTCGACGAGTGCCAACCGGCCTGCGCCGCGGGTCGGCTATCCTCGGTTCATGGCCAATCGACTACTCGAGCTCCACCTGCTCCGTCATGCCCATGCCGGCGACCCGTTCAAATGGACCGGCGACGACTTCGAACGGCCTCTGTCGGAGCGCGGCGCCGAGCAGGCCGAGGCGCTCGGGCGACACCTGGACGGGCTGGGTCTCACCTTCGACGCGATCCTAAGCTCGCCGCGGGCGCGAGCCAGCCAGACCGCCACGCTGGTGGCCGCAAGGCTGGACATCCCGGTCCGGATCGAGCCACGGCTGGCTGAACCCCTGTCTCTGGCCGACCTGGAGACGATCCTGGCCGACGCCGGGAATCCTGTCCGGCCGATGCTGATCGGCCACGACCCCGACTTCAGTGAGCTCGTGGCCTTGCTCACAGGCGCTCCGTCCATCCCGATGCGCAAGGGCAGCCTGGCCCGGATTGACCTGACCCGGCCCCTCCAGCCGGGCACCGGCACCCTGCGCTTCCTGTTGCCGCCAGCGCTCCTCCTCGGCTGACCCAGTCTCCGAGGCACGTGGCGGCCGAGCCCCGGGTGGCCCTCGCCGCCAACCGGGTTCTGACCGAGTTTGTGCCATTTGCCGCTGGGAGCGGCACTACGGTCACTCGCGGGCTGCGATTCGGCTTGCGTGGTCTCATGTCCGGGCTCGGGCGGGAAGATTCGTGCTCAGGTCGTGCCCCTGATCGCCAGGCGCCGAGGTCCTGACCAATTCGAGGCGCCATACGGCCGCTGGTAGCGGCATTTGGCAGACCGTCGCCGGTGCCCAGTGCTGTGCTCAACCGCCAGGCCTGGACCCGCGACGAAGCCGCTTTCCGGGACCCGGTCCTGCCTGACGGCCGCCCAGCCGCCGATCTGGCGTCTGGCCCGAGCGCCGCGCCACCGAGCCCGGCGCCGTGGCCGAGCGTCGTGCCCGGTGCCCAGTTTGCGTACTTGACGCGGGGGGCGTTGTGTAAGAGTCTGTCGGCGGCATTTGGATGAGAGGAACACAAACTGGTGCCAACCGGACTCAGAGCGATCGGGCAACGCAGCGAGACCGTGCGAAGGGACAACCTGAGCGCAATTATTCGTGAGCTGCACGCCCACGGACCGGCCTCTCGGTCGGCCCTCGTTGCCCGGACGGGCCTGACCCGGGGCGCGATCGGCCGACTGATCGGCGAATTCGTTGCCGCCGGGTTCGTCTCGGAGGAAAAGGCCGCCCCGCTGGGGACTCCCGGGCGCCCCTCGCCGCTGGTCCGCCTGGCGTCCGATCGGCTGGGCGTGATCGCGATCGACATTGCGGTCGACTACATCGCCGCCGCCGTCGTGGGGCTGGGTGGCCAGGTGCTGGCGGTTCGCCGGGTTGACCGGGCCCGGACCGACGTCTCGGTCGAATCCACGATCGCGGTCCTGGCTGACCTTGTCTCGACCGTCCTGGCCGAGCCGGCCACGCCCGATCTGATCATCGGGGTGGGCATCGGCGTGGCCGGCGTCGTCCGGCGCCATGACGGCTTCGTGTCCACCGCCCCCAACCTGGGCTGGACGGATGTGCCCCTGGGCGAGCTCCTGGCCGACCTGTTTGGCTGGCCAATGCCGGTCACGATCGTCAACGAGGCGGAGCTGGGTGCCCTGGCCGAGTTGCGCCGGGGATCCGCGCTGGGCGCCAGCGATGTCCTGTACATCTCGGGCGAGGTGGGCGTCGGCGGCGGGATCATCTCCGGTGGACGGCAACTGACCGGAGCGGCCGGCTATGCCGGCGAGATCGGCCACATGCCGGTCAATCCCGCCGGGATCGCCTGCCGCTGTGGCTCGATCGGCTGCTGGGAGACCGAGATCGGCGTTGATGCCCTGCTCGTGCGGGCCGGCCGGCAGCCCGGTGGCGGCCGACCTGCGGCGGCTGATGTCCTCCGGGACGCCACCGCCGGCGACCCACTGGCACTGGCCGCGATCGAAGAGGTCGGACGCTGGATGGGCCTGGGCCTGGCCGGCCTGGTCAACATCTTCGACCCGTCGCTGATCGTGCTGGGCGGATCGTTCACCCGGCTCTACCCGTTCGTGGTCGCGGCCATTCAGCACCAGCTCGATCGCCTGGCGCTTGCCGCGCCACGCGAGCTGGCCCGGATCGTCCCGGCCAGCCTGGGCGTCGACGCAGCCCTGGTCGGGGCGGCCGAGCTCGCGTTTGAGCCGTTCCTGGCCGACCCGGCCAACTGGCTCCGGTCCGCCAAATACACGTCCGGCCTTGTCAGCGCATGAACGGGCTTGACTCGTCTATTGCCGGACCGTGTACGATCTGGTTGCCCTTGAGGGGAATCCTCCTCTCAGACCTGGATGCT
>JBBRIV010000007.1:0-24043 GCA_038220425.1 Candidatus Limnocylindrales bacterium | reverse complement strand
AAGGTCCCGACCCTGGTCCTGCGCAGCCGGGCGGAGCTGCGCGCGGCCCTGGCCAGTCGGGCTCGTCCGGTTGGGCTGGTGCCCACGATGGGCTGGCTCCACGACGGCCATCGCTCGCTGATCCAGCGGGCCCGGGCCGAGAACCCGACCGTCGTGGCCACGATCTTCGTGAACCCGCGCCAGTTCAGCCAGGCCCAGGACTTCAGCAAGTACCCGCGCAACGAGGCGCGCGACGTGGCGATCTGCACCCAGGAGGGCGTCGACATCGTGTGGGCGCCACCGGTCGACGAGGTCTACGTGACCGGCTTCGACACGCTGGTCTCGGTTGGGGCGATCTCCGGGCCACTGGAGGGGGCGGCCCGGCCGGGCCACTTTGACGGGGTGGCAACGGTGGTGGCGATCCTGTTTGGCCTGGTCGGCGCCGAGCACGCCTACTTCGGCCAGAAAGATGCCCAGCAGGTGATGGTCATCCGCCAGATGGCCCGTGACCTGGCCCTGCCCACCGAGGTGATCGCCTGCCCCACCGTGCGCGAACCGGATGGCCTGGCCATGTCCTCGCGCAACGTCCACCTGACCCCGGCGGAACGGGCCGCGGCACCCGTCCTGAGGCGGGCCCTCCTGGCAGCGGCGGCGGAGTGGCGGGCCGGTGAGCGATCCGCCGACCGCTTGCGGGCGACGATGGCGACCAGCCTGGCCGCCGAACGGCTCGCCCAGCCCGACTACGTCTCGGTCGCCGACGCGGTAACCCTGCGCGAGCTGGATCTGGTATCGGGCGTGACCCTGCTGTCCCTGGCCGTCCGCTTCGGCTCAACCCGCCTGATCGACAACGAGCTCCTCGAGGCGCCGGCCTAGGGTTCGGTCCCGTGCCGCGCCGCGCGGTGCCGGGTCCGTGCCGCACAACCGGGGGCGTGCCGCCGAACCCGGGCCGTGCCGGGTCCGGGGCGCTCAACCGGGGCCGTGCCGCGGAACCGGGGGCCGCGCCAGGGCCGTGCCGCTCAACCGGGGCCGCGCCGGGGGCGTGCCGCCGAACCCGGGCCGTGTCGCCGAACCGGGGCGGGTACCCCATGCATCAAATCGGCGGATTCGCCGTCGATGCCGGTCGAAATGGGCGCCCCAGGCGCGTTCGGGCGCCAAGTTGGGCCAGATTCGTGCTCAGACCCGGCCCTGACGCGGCCGCCCAGAGCTGTCTGGGGGTCGCCCACGAGGCCCGGCAGGCCCGTTTTGATGTACCAGGTACACGGCCCGGCGACCGCGGCACGCAACGGCCGCGCGGTGCCGGGTCGTCCCGGCGGCCGCACGCCGGCCCGGCGTCACGAAACGGCGCCCGCTCAGCCGGGAACGGGTCCCGCGGCGTCCAGGACGCGGTCGATCTGGAGGTGCTCCCAGACCAGCGCCTTGATCATCTCGATCTTGCCGGCGTCGGCCGAGTGCGTCTTGACCAGCAGGTCGTGGACCTCGGACGCAACCGCGTAGGTGTCCTCGGTCACGATCGTGGCGAACAGGTTGGCCCGGCGGATCGCGTCGAGGACGGCCTGGCGCGGGCGGTAGCCGCCGGTCAGGACCAGGCCCAGTGCGGCGCCCCGGGGAGGAGCGCCGGGCACATCGGGCAGGCCGGTCAGGTGGGCAGTCGTCAGGGTCAGGATGGCGTCCTCGCGATCGCCGGGCACGATCACCAGGGTGTCGGGTCGGATCCGCTCGAGCATGTGGGCCGGCTCCATCGCCCCGATCGCCACGCCCCCGATCACCCGGTCGAGGTCGGGCCCGGGATGGACCGTCTCGCCATGGACGCCCTCGAGGATCATGGCCAGCGTGGGATTGGACAGGATCGGCCGGTAGGGCAGGACGCCCAGCAGGGGGATGTCGTGGAGAGCCAGGCCGCGCTCCAGCGTCTGGACGATCCCAGGCTGGGCATCGAGATCCACCTTGTTGACGATCGCCCCGGCCACCCGCACGCCATGGCTGGCAAAGTGCGACGCGTTCAGGACGATCTCGTCGATCGGCCGGCCGACCCCGCCCTCGGACACGATGATCGCCGGGGCGCCGAGCATGGCAGCGACGGTCGCGTTGGACAGGCCGATGACGGCGCCAACGCCGGCATGGCCGGTGCCCTCGATCAGCAGGATCTCGCCGACCAAGGTCACCGCGGCGTGGGCGGCCCGGATCCGGGCACCCAGGTCCTCGACGATGTCACCGTGGATGTACGACTTGGTGAAGCCCCGGGGGATGTGGACCGGGCTCATCACGGTCATCGGATCGGTCAGGCCAAAGACGTTCCGGACCAGGACCGCGTCCTCGTCGGCGGGCACACCGTCTTCGATGATCGTGCGCTGGCCGACCGGCTTCATGAACCGGGTGTCCAGGCCGCGCCGCAGGAATCCGTCGAGCAGGCCGATGCTGGTGGTGGTCTTGCCCCGGTTCTGGCCGGTGGCGGCGAGGTAGACCTGGCGCACGGCCGGTCTTAGCTCCGGGTCGTGGTCCGGCGATCCACCATGGCGACCGCGTCCTTGAGCCGGGTGATCGTCTCGGCGTCGACCGCGTCGGTCTCGAGATACGGTCCGAGGCGCTCCATGATGTCGGCGATCAGGCCCATGAACACGCTGGCGTCGGCCACGAAGAACTGCGGCTCGTTGTTGTAGCGGACCATCGTCAGCCGACCCTGGAGGACGCGCCGGTCCTCGACATGGGCGATCTGGGTGGCGAAGTTGTGGCCCTGGATGCCGTCCGGGTTGTTCAGGAAGTTGAGGGCGTTGTCGATGGCCAGCCCGAACCGGGCGCGCCAGGCAACCAGGCGCTCGTGGACCTCCGACGGGATGTGGACGTCGGCGACCTCCTCGAAGACCTCGGGGGCAACCGTCAGCAGTCCGACCAGGGTGGTGCCGGCCCGCGGCCCGAGCATGACCTGGAGGCTGCGCTCGAGGGTAAACACCTCCGAGTCGAAGCGCGGACTGGTGATCACGTCGGTCAGCAGGTCCTCGACGTTATCGAGGATTCCGGGCTCCGCGACGGAGTTGGCCAGGTGGAGGATCTCCTCCTTGAACAGGAACTTCTCTTCGTGGTCGAGCATGGCTGGGATGGTAGCACCGGCGGAGGACGATTCCAGGCGGGTCGGCGCGGCACCGGACAGGTTCCGGTGCCGCAAGGCCCCGCGGGCGATCTACGGGTACAGGCCGCGCATCGCGGTGGCGTCGGCGACCCGCTGGACGGCCAGCAGGTAGGCGGCGGTGCGCATGTTCACGCCCTCGCGCAGGCTCATGGCCAGGACGTCCTTGAACGCCTTGACCATGATCCCCTTGAGCTTCTGGTTGACCTCGGCCTCGTCCCAGAAGTCGCGGTTGAGGTCCTGGACCCACTCGAAGTAGCTGACCGTCACGCCACCGGCGTTGCACAGGATGTCGGGGATCTGGAAGACCCCGTTCCCGAACAGGATCGCGTCCGCCTCGGGCGTGGTCGGTCCGTTGGCCGCCTCGGCCACGATCCGGGCCTTGATCTTGCCGGCGTTGCGCTCGGTGATCTGGTTCTCGAGGGCCGCCGGGATCAGGATGTCGCAGGCCACTTCCAGGAGGGCCGAGTTCGAGATGTCCGCGGCGCCCGGGAAGCCCTGGACCGTGCCGTGCTCGGCCTTCCAGGCGACGACCTTGGCGATGTCCAGCCCGCTCGGGTCGTGGATCCCACCGGTCGAATCGCTCACGGCGACAACCGTGGAGCCTTCCTCGCCGATCAGCCGGGCGGCAATCGAGCCAGCATTGCCGAAGCCCTGGACCGCCACCCGGGCGGTGGTCAGGTCAAGGTTCAGATGGCGGGCCGCCTCGACGATGCAGAAGACCGTCCCCCGGGCAGTGGCCTCATTGCGGCCCTCGGAGCCGCCCAGCGCGATCGGCTTGCCGGTGACCACGCCGGGCACCGTGTAGCCGACGTGCATCGAGTAGGTGTCCATGATCCAGGCCATCGTCTGGCTGTTGGTGTTCACGTCGGGCGCGGGGATGTCCCGCTCGGGCCCGATGATGATGCTGATCTCGGTCGCGTAGCGCCGGGTCAGGCCCTCCAGCTCGCGCTGCGAGAGCTGCTTGGGATCGACGATGACGCCGCCCTTGCCGCCGCCGTAGGGAATCCCCACGACTGCGCACTTCCAAGTCATCCACATGGCCAGGGCCTTGACCTCGTCGAGGGTCACGCCCTGGTGATAGCGAATCCCGCCCTTGGCTGGGCCTCGGCCCAGGTTGTGCTGGACGCGATAGCCGGTGAAGACCTGGACGCTGCCGTCATCCATCTTCACCGGGAAGTGGACGACCAGCTCCCGGCGCGGTTCGCGCAGGACCCGGCGCAGTCCGGGATCCAGGTTGAGTCGATCGGCGGCCAGGTCGAACTGCTGCTGGGCCACTTCCCACGGGTTGATCACCGCGTGGGTGGCTCGTTCGGTTGTCATGGAAGGCGTGTTCCTCGGCGTTGCGGGTCGTCTCCCGGACGACCCCACGGTCGCGACGAACGCTCGACCCGACGGGCCGGACGCAACGCCGCAGCGACAATCAGGCCCAAGTATATCGCCCCGGGGCCACCGTCCGGCAACCCTCTCGCAACCAGACCGCAACCAGTGGTGCGTATCCGCGACAGCCGACCCGGCTCACGCCTTGCGGTAGAGCATCGCTGCGCCGAGCGCGCCTGGGCCAACATGCGGGCCGACCGATGGCCCGATGATCGTCGTCTCGACATCGCCGGCATCGATCGTGGCAACCCGCTCGATGACCGCAGTCCGGAACTCATCCAGGTCCGGGCTCATGCTGTGGAAGACGGCCAGCCGCTCGATCGGACGCGACGCGATGTATTCGATCGCCCGTTCGCGAGCCTTGCCCCGGGTCCGCACCTGGTCAACCTTGTCGACGGTGCCATGCCGGATCGCGATGATCGGCTTGACGCTCAGGAGCGTCCCGATCACCGCCCGCGGACCGCTGATCCGACCACCCCGGCGGAGGTAGTCGAGGGTGTCCAGGCATACGATCGCCTCCACGTCGGGCGCTCGCGCAGTCAGCTCGGCGGCAATCTCGGCCCCCGATCGACCGGCCCGGGCGAGATCGCAGCCGAGCATCGCCAGGAGGGCGATCCCGAAGGCCGCGGTGTCCGAATCGAGGACGTGGATCTCGCGCTCGGGCAGCATCTCCCGGCCGAGCCGGGCCGAGTTGTAGGTCGCCGACAGGGTCGAGCCCACGTTGATGCACACGACCGACTCGGCGCCGGCCGCGAAGGCCGCCTCGAAGGCATCCCGGAAGGTGACCTGGCTGGCGGCAGCGGTAGTCGGGAACGGTGCGTCGGCGGCAGTCATCCGGGCCCAGAAGGCCTCGGCGCTAAGGTCCACGCCGGCCTTGAACGTTTCGGCGCCGAAGGTCACGAACAGGGGTACGACGGTGATCCCCAGCTGGGCGGCCCGGGCGGGGGCCAGGTCACTGGCGGAGTCGGTGATGATGGTGACGCGACTCATGGCACTCCCTCAGCTTGGATGGGCGGCGGGCTGGCCGATCAGGTGTTCGACGTCGCGCAGCCGGGCCAGCGGCACGAGGGCGATGACGAGGAGGACGAGGGTCCCGATCAGCAAGCCGTCGACTCCCGCAATCCGGGCCGCCTCGCCGCCGAACAGGTTGCCGCTGATCTGGCCGATCGCGAGGAAGACCGAATAGAGGCCCATGATCGCGCCTCGATCTGCGGGGTAGGCCTCGGACACGTCGGCCAGCAGGCCCAGTGCCGCGGGCGTGGCGCCGGCCAGCACGAACAGGCCACCGATCACGGCCAGGCCCGGCAGCAACCGGGTGATCCCGGCGGCGCCCTCGCTGTGGTTGATCACGGCGACGGCCGCGATGACGGCCAGGCCGCCCAGGATGCCGAAGAAGATGATCGAGGTGCGCCGGAACTTCTTGAACCGGTTGCCCCAGAAGACCAGCCCGGCGAAGAAGACGAGCAGCCCCAGGCCCAGGCCAATGCTGATCTCGGTCGGCACGAAGTGGCCCATCAGGTACTGGTCGGCAAACTCAGGCGAGGGCTTCTGGGTCAGCTGGAAGAGCGACTGGGTGGTCCACAGGCCCAGGGCGGCGTTGATCGCAATCCAGGTCGGTGCCAGCAGCCAGACATGGCTCGTGCGCAGGATCTGGATGTAGCGAGCCGCGCCGCCATGATCGGCGTGGCGCATCGTGGCGAGGTCCTCGCGGAACGTGACGCCGTAGCGATAGATCAGGAACGAGATGGCGTAGATCCCGGCGTTGAGGAAGAACGCGTTGGCACCCATTCGATCGATGAAGATTCCGGCAAGGACGATCCCGAAGCCGAGACCGGCCAGGGTGGCGCCTTCGAATCGGGCCGAAGCACGGCCGCGGGCGAGCTCGTCGCCGGCCGTGGACATGGCGATGAAGCCCAGGATCGACGGCACCGAGGCCGCCGTCGATAGCCCTTCCAGGATCCGGGTCCCGGCCAGGACCGGGATGAGCGTGGCGATCCCGGTGATGATCACGGCCACGAAGCCGAAGGCCGGACCGAGCTGCATGAGCCGGTGATGACCGAACCGGTCGGACAGGATCCCGAAGACGGGCGACATGACCAGCTCGGACAAGTAGAACAGGGCCGCCAGCAGGCCAATCTCGCCGGCATCCACCCGCGGCCCGGCGATCCGTTCGAAGTGGGCCAGGTGGTAGGTCAACAGGGCGCCGGTCAGGCCCGTGCTCAGGCGCAGGGTGAACGTGCCGAACAGGACGGCGTTCATCGATCGGCCCTTGTGGTCGGCTGAGCCAGTCGTGGCGCCGGCAGGGCTGGCAGCGGGTTCCATCGGCGCAAGCCTACAGGGCGGCATGGCCGTCTCGTCGGTCACGGCGCCGGCAGACCCACGGGCTAGACTCCATCGGCATGAACCGCCCACTGGTCCCGGCCATCCTCGCCCGCGGGACCCATGGCGCCGTCGTCGCGCCGCACCACCTGGCCAGCGCTGCGGGACTGGCCATCCTGCGCTCTGGTGGCAGCGCGGTTGATGCGGCGATCGCCACGAATGCCGTCCTCGCCGTCGTCGACAACCAGGCCTGCGGGATCGGTGGCGACGCCTTCTGGCTGATCTGGGACGCAACCGAGCGCCGCCAGGTGGGCCTGAACGGCAGTGGTCGCTCGGCCCGGGCCGCCCGCGCTGCCGACCTGCGCGCTGCCGGTCATCGCACGATGCCCCACCGGGGTGGGTTGTCGATCAGCGTGCCGGGGGCGGTCCGGTCATGGGCTGACGCCCATGACCGCTATGGGCGGCTGCCCAGGGCAATGATCCTGGCTCCAGCCATCGAGCTGGCGACGGACGGCTTCGCAGCGGACGAGGCGTTCTGCCAGGCGGTGGAGGCCAGTGCCCCGATCTTCGAGCGCGAGCTCGGACCCGATGCCGCGGGCTGGGTCTCCGTCTATCGCCCGGAAGGGCGGCCGTGGCGGCTGGGCGAGCGAGTCCGGTTGCCGGCCCTCGGGGTGACCCTCGAACGTATCGCCGGCCAAGGCTGGGCTGAGCTGTACGAGGGCCAGACCGCCGACCAACAGGCGCGTGCCCTGGGCGCTGCCGGCTCGCTCATCGGGATCGACGACCTGCGCACCCACAGGTCAACCTGGACCGAGCCGATCTCGACCGAGTACCGGGGTGTCCAGGTGACCGGCCACCCACCCAACAGCTCGGGGTTCGTGGCGCTCGAGCTCCTGAACATCCTGGAGACCTTCGACCCACCGACCACAGCCGGGCGGATCCGCTGGGCGCACCTGGGAATCGAGGCGGCCAAGCGGGCGATGGCCGACCGGGACGCTCACCTGGCCGATCCCGACCACCATCGGGCGCCCCTCGAGCGCCTCCTGGACAAGGGCTACGCCCGCGAGCTGGCCGGCCAGATCGACCCGAATCGGGCCAGCGCCCCTCCGCCGGCCCGGACTCCCCGCGGTGGCGGCACGATCTGGCTGGGCGTGGTCGACGCCCAGGGCAACGCAGTCAGCCTCATCGAGAGCAACTATGCCGGGTTCGGCTCCGGGATCCTCGACCCCCGGACCGGCATCGCCTATCACAATCGGGGCTCCTACTTCAGCCTGGACGAGGGCCACCCCAATGTCCTGGCTGGGGGCCGGCGCCCGCTCCACACGCTCATGCCGGGGATGCTCCTGCGCAACGGCCGGCCGTGGCTGATCCTGGGCTCGATGGGCGGGGACGCGCAGCCCCAGGTCCACGCCCAGGTCGTGTCGGCCCTGGTCGACGACGGGCTCGATGTCGCGGCGGCGGTCGCCGGACCGCGCTGGTTCGTGGAGCCGGCCGAGCACTACGCCCCGCCCGACACGGTCCGGATCGAGCCCCGCTTCGGGACGCCGTTCCTGGCCGGGCTGGCTGCCCTGGGCCATGCGATCGCGGTCACCGAGCCGTTCGACGGTGCGCTCGGCCACTGCCACGCCATCGAGCTGGTGGACGGTGGTCCCGCCGATGGTGGCAGCCTCAGCTCGGCAACCGATCCGCGCAGCCAGGGCTTGCCGGCCACCTGGTGACCGGGGCCGACCCGGCCGGTTGGCTCACCTATACTCGGCCCCGGAGCATTGCCAGGAGGGTCCCGTGACGTCGAACGTCGGCCAGAACTACCCCTATTCGAGCGAGACCGAGGCGGATCGCGCCGCAGTGATCGCGCGCCTTTCCGGCGAGCGCGACGGGCTCGCGGCCCAGCTGGTTGCCGAGACCACGCCGCTCGAGCCGGGCGATCGCTGGTGGGTCTACAAATGCCCCACCCCGGGCTGTGCCGGCCTGCTCCACGTTGCCGGGTTTGCCCACGACCTGCACGCCGTGTACGTCGTGTGCGACGGGACCTGCGCCAAGACCTTCCTGCGCTGACCGCGACCCGAATCGACCCGGCAGTCCTGCGGGCGGCCCGCCGCCAGCTGGTCATCGATGGCACCGGCCTCGTCGCGTCGGCGTTTGGCTTCGGCCTGGTCTTTGGCCTGACCGCCCGCTCGGCGGGGTTCTCGCCGATCGAAGCGATCGCGTTCTCGGTGATCGTGTTCGCCGGGGCCAGCCAGTTCGCTGCCGCCGGGCTGGTCGCAGGCGGGTTCGGCTGGCCGGCCATCGTGGTCCTGACTGCCCTCGTGAATGGCCGCCATCTGCTCTATTCCGCGGCGCTGGCGCCCTGGCTGCGAGGCGAGTCCTTCGTCAAGCGGCTGGTCATGGCCCACCTGCTGACCGACGAGGCGTTCGCCCTGGCCAGTGTCCACTTCCGGCGGCTGGGCCGGGTGGACCCGGCCGGTTACTGGATCGCCGCGATCGGATCGACGTTCATCCCGTGGAACCTGGCCACGATCATCGGCGTGCTGGGCGGCCAGTTCATCCCGGATCCACGCGTCCTCGGCCTCGACATCGTCTATCCGGCAGCGATGGCTGGGCTGGCCGTAGGCCTCATGAACGGCCGGCGGGAGGTGGTGGCCGCAACGGTCGGGGTGATCTGCAGCGTGGCCATCGGCCTGCTCCTGGACCCGCGCGTGGGGGTGATCGCCGGTGGCCTGATCGGACCGCTGGCCGGACTGGCCATGCCCGCCCGGATGGCCGGCGAGCCACGCCTGGCCGAGCAACCCCTGGCCGAGCTCGCCGATCCGCTCGATGGCGGGCTGCCCTCGTGAGCACCGGGCTGGTCGGCCTCGCCCTGCTGATGGCGCTCGTGACCTACCCGAGCCGGGCCATCCCCCTGCTGACGCCCGGGTTCGACCGACTGCCGCCGCGCGCCCTCGAATACCTGCGTCTTGTTGGACCGGCGGTCCTGGCTTCGCTGGCCGCGGCCCAGATCTTCGTTACGCCCGGTACGGCCGGCAGCGGGCCGGCCCTGCACGTCGGTGTCGAGTGGCTGGCGGTGGGCGCGTCCGTCACGCTGGTTGCCTGGCGGCGCAACCTGCTGGCGGGGATCGTGCTGGCCGTGGTCATCGTGGCCGGCGCCCGGGCCCTGGGTCTGGCCGCCTGACGATCAGGGATCGCGGACGGCGTCCGCCTCGATCTCGACCAGCAGCGACGGCTCAATCAGGGCGCGCACCTCGACGATCGTGGCCGCCGGTCCGATCGATGAGAACTGCTCGCCCATGACCTCGAGGATCGTTGCGCTGTGGGCCATCTTCGTCGTGAAGATCCGGATCCGGACGATGTCGGGCCTGGAGAAGCCGGCGGCGTGGAGGGCCGTGTCGATGATCTCGAAGATGGCCCTCGTCTGGCCGGCCGGATCGCGTGGATGGAGCGACCGTCCATCGGGCCCCGCGTCGGTCGTGCCCGAGACCCAGCAGGCATTGCCGGCGACCAGGGCACGGCTGTAGCCGTAGCGCGCCTCGAAGGGGCCGCCCGAGGAGATCCGCCGGCGTTCGGCCCGGGTCACGATCAGGCGCGGTGGGGCCGCCACGACCCGACCACGGGGTCGCGGCCGACGGCCAGCAGCAGCCCGGCCAGGAGGGTGGTCCGGGGCACGATCGAATCGACTTCGAGGTACTCGTCGGGCGAGTGGTCGTTGCCACCGATCGGGCCCAGGCCATCGAGGGTCGGGACACCCAGCCCGGCCGTGGTGTTGGCGTCGGAGGCCCCGCCGGTCGAGGCGTCGTTGAGCTCGAACCGCAGCCGGCCGGCCAGGGCCTTGGCATGGAGCACAAGGCGGGTGCTCCGCTCGAGCCGCTCCATCGGCCAGTGGCGAGCGGCTTCGTCGATCGTCACGTGGGTGTCGGGCACGGCGGTCGTCGCCGCGATCGCCCGAACGGCGGCCTCGGCAACCTCGAGCGATTCGCGCGTCGTCGCCCGCAGGTCCACCTCGAGGAGGGTCTCCTCGGCAACCACGTTCGGTCGGATGCCGCCGTTGATCACGCCCACGTTGACCGTGACCCCCGGCCAGCGCCCGTTGAGGGCCTGCAGCGCGATCACCAGGTGGGCCGCTGCGAGGATCGCATTACGGCCCTTCTCGGGTTCCACGCCGGCGTGCGCCGCCCGGCCGTGGACGGTCAGGCGCAGGTCCACGGTGCCCTTGCGGGCGGACACGATGTCGCCGTTCGCCCGGGCACACTCCAGGACGAAGCACACATCCGAGGCGAGGGCCAGCTCGCGGATCGTGGCCGTGCTGGAGACGGAACCGATCTCCTCATCGGGATTGGCCACGAAGACCAGCCGCTCGAAGGGCAGCTCGGCACTGGCCTGAGCCCGGTCGGTGTCGCCTTCGCCCAGGGCGAGCAGGGCCAGGATCGCGTACAGGCCGGCCAGCAGGCCACTCTTCATGTCGGTCACGCCCGGCCCACGGGCAATCCCGGCATCGATCCGGAGCGGCCGGGCCGCGGCCGTGCCCTCCGGAAAGACCGTGTCGAGGTGGCCGATCAGGAGCACCCGGGGGCCGCCCGGCCGGCCGTTGAACGTGCCCACCACGGTGTTGCCCAGGATCGAGTTGGCATGGACCTCGACCTGGGCGCCGAGGCGCTCGAGGAAGCCCGCCGTCCAGGTTCCGACCTGGTCCACGCCGGCCTTGGTGTAGCTGCCGCAGTCGACATTGACCAGGGTGGCGAGGTCCTCGAGGTAGGCCGGCAGCTCGTCCTGGACGATCTCCTCCAGCTCCTCGAGCTCATCGGCGGAGACCGCCGAGCCGGGCGGGTGCAGGGCGTCCATTCCGGCAGTCTACCCGCGTTGTTAGACTCGCCCGCACTGTGCGATTGATCGAGATCCGGCTGCTCGAGGGCCCCAACGTCTACCGGCTTGAGCCGGTGGTCAAGGTTGAGGTGGCGATTGGCCGCCGGCGGACCTTCTACGGCCAGCGCAGCCCGGCCCGGCACGCCCTGGTCCGGCTCGGCCAGGCCGTGCCCGCGGCGGCCTGGGCCGACGACGTGGCGGCCCTGGCGGCCTGGCTCAAGCGCCTGCGGGCGGACCATGGTGCGGGCCGCGCTGGCCTGGTCGTCCACCGCTCGTCCGACCCCGGTCACTGGATCCTGACGTTCCCGTGGTCGGCCTCGGGTCGAGCCCGGGCGATCGCCGAGGCCGCCCTGAGCCTGGTCGAGCGCAATGTCTCGCCGGCTCGGACGGCCCGCCTGACCGGCAGCCAGACCCGGCTCCTGGCTCGCTGGGCCGGCCGGATCGAGGAGGCCGACGTCGCGCCGCCCAGCTGGATCCGGGACGCCGACCGGCAGATCCCGATCGTGTCGATCAGCGGCACCAACGGCAAGAGCACCACGACCCGGATGATCAGCCACATCCTGGTCACCGCCGGGCGGCACACCGGCACGACCACCTCGGACGGCGTCCTGGTCGACGAGCGGATGGTCGATCCCGGCGACTGGACGGGTCCGGGCGGCGCGGCCCAGATCCTGGCCCGCTCGGACATCGAGGTGGCCGTCCTGGAGACGGCTCGCGGCGGGATCGTGCTCAAGGGCGTTGGCTACGAATCGAACGACGTCAGCGTCCTGACCAACGTCAGTTCCGACCATCTCGACCTGCAGGGGATTCATACCCTGCCCGAGCTGGCCGAGGTCAAGGCCACGATCTGTCGGATCACCCGGCCCGACGGCTGGACCATCCTCAACGGCGACGACCCGTTCGTCTCGGCGATCGCCCAGCGCGTGCGCGCCCAGGTGGCCTTCTTCTCCGTGGCTGCCCGGCCGCCGGCGCTCGTCGCCCGGCACGTCGCGGGCGGCGGCCGAGCGTACCTGCTCAGGCGCGACCTGCTGGTCGAGGTCGAGGACGGTCGGACCAACGAGATTGCCAGCGTCAACGAGCTGTCGATCACGATCGGCGGCCTGGCCCGCCATAACGTCGCCAATGCCCTGGCCGCCGCCGGCGGGGCGCGCGCGCTGGGGGCCACCCTCGAGCAGGTTCGGCAGGGCCTGATCGACTTCCGACCCAGCTCGGAGCGATCCCCCGGGCGGCTCAACATCTTCCGGCTGGGAGCCAAGATCGTGATCATCGACTTCGCCCATAACGAGGCCGGGATCGCCGCGATCCTGGAGGTGGCCGAGGGAATCGCCGGCGGCGCAGCCGGACGGGCCACGCCGATCACGATGATCATCGGGACGGCCGGCGATCGGCCCGACGACTCGCTCCGGGGCGTGGGCCGGATCGCGGCCGAGCGCGCCCAGCGGGTCGCGATCAAGGAAACGCCGATGTACCTGCGCGGGCGGACCCGCGAGTCGGTCATCGGCGAGCTGATGGCCGGGATCCGCTCGGCAGGAACCGCGGCCGGCGCAGCCGTGGTGCCGGTCTACGAGTCGGAGACCGAGGCGCTCCAGGCTGAGCTCAACGGAGCGGCCGCCGCCGAAGCGACCCGGATCGGCGCCCGGCCCGACGCCACCCGGATCGTCGTGCTGATGTGCCAGGCCGAGCGCGATGCCGTCTTCGCCCTGCTGGCCGACCTCGGCGCCCGGCCGGTGGACATCGCCGCCGAACTGACGGAGCTGATCCCCCGCCTCCAGGACCGCCGCCGCTGACCTGCGGCTGAGCTGTGGCTAGCCTTCGGGGACCTCGAGCTCGCCGGGGTCGGCGAAGGCCATCGCCTCGCCCAGGCCCTTGGCGGCGGCCATGGCCTCGCGGTAGACGCCCACCGAATCGTCGACGCACATGACCACGAGGTCGCCCGGCTTGGCCCGCCGGAGGGCCAGGCGGACCGCGCTCATCTCGTCGAGGACCTCCTCCACCCGGGTCGCTCGGCCGGTGCCATCGGCGGCCGCGGCGGCCGTGCCCTCGACCACGTGGCCGGCGGTCTCGCCGGCCGTTCGCCCGCGCAGGTTCTTGTCCTCGCGAATGATGATCTCGTCAAAGGTGGTCGCCGCGATCGCGCCGTAGTCACGCTGATCCTGGTCGCGCCGATCACCCGGGATCCCGATCACGCCGATCGCCCGGCCGCGGCGGACGAGCGGTGCGTCGACGGCCTTCGAGCGAGCCGACTTTGACCGGGGCCGGCCCAGGCTGACGTCCGGCTCGGTGATCATCCGCTCGACGAAGTCGGTCAGGGCGCGCATGCCATCGACGTTGTGGCAGTAGTCGATGACCACCCGGACCCCGCCCAGCTCGAGCAGGTTGAGCCGGCCTGGTGCCTGGAAGAACGAGGTCGAGAAGGTCCGCAGGCCCTGCCGGATGTCGTGCAGGTGGGCGCCCGCGGCCCACGCGGCGGCCGCCGCGGCCAGGGCGTTGGCCACGTTCATCCGGGCCTTGCCGCCGAACGTTGCCGGGATCAGGTGGGTGTACAGGACCGGCATCGTCCGGCCGGCCAGGCGCAGGACCACCAGGTCGCCTTCGGGCGTCTCGTCGATGCTGAACGCGGCGCCGCCCCGCCCAACGTGGCCATCGACCCGGTCGTAGCCCTCCTCGCCCTTGCTTGTCTGCATCGAGAAATAGACGACCCGGCCGGCCGAGTGGCGGCCCATCCGGGCGACCAGTGGATCATCGGCGTTGAGGACCACCGTGCCCGAGCGAGGCACGGCATCCACGACCACCGCCTTGACGTTAGCCAGCTGACCCAGCGAGGTGATCCCACCGAGGCCCATGTGGTCGCCGGTGACGTTGGTCACGACGGCCACGTCGTTGCGGTCGTAGCCCAGGCCTTCGCGCAGGATCCCGCCCCGGGCAACCTCGAAGACCGCGGTATCGACCGTTGGGTTCTGGAGGACCATCTGGGCCGACTTGGGGCCCGACATGTCGCCCTTCTTGATCATCCGGCCGTCGATCACGATCCCGTCGGTGGAGGTCATCCCAACCCGCCGGCCCATCAGCTTGAGGATGTGGGCGATCATCCGGACGGTGGTGGTCTTGCCGTTCGTGCCGGTCACGGCCAGGATCGGGATGCGCGCCGGGGTGCCCGCCGGGAACAGCCCGTCGATGACCGGCCGGGCGACGTACTGGGGCTCGCCCTCGGTGGGGTGGGTGTGCATCCGGAAGCCGGGCGCAGCGTTGACCTCGACGATCGCCCCGCCCGTCTCGCGCACGGGGGTGGCGATGTCGGGGCACACGAAGTCGATCCCGGCCACATCCAGGCCAACGATCCGGGCGGCCGTCTCGGCGATCTCCACGTTGTCCGGGTGGGCCTCGATCGTCCGGTCGATGGATGTCCCGCCGGTCGACATGTTGCCGGTCAGGGCCAGCTTCACCCGCTGGCCATCGGGCAGGACATCGCCCATCTCGAAGCCCTGGGCGCGAACCAGGCTGATGGCATCCTCGTCGACCCGGATCCGGGTCAGGACCTTCTCATGGCCGATCCCCCGGCGTGGATCGGCATTGGCCGCATCGACCAGCACGGCAATCGTGCGCACGCCGTCGCCTACGACGGAAGCCGGCACGCGTTCGGCAATCGCAGCGACCTTGCCCCCGATCACCAGGCAGCGATAGTCGTTGCCGGTCACATACGTCTCGACAACGAGGTCGCCCGAGCGGCTCTCGCGCAACGCACCGTGGTAGGCGGCCCGGACCTCGGCCTCCGAGCGCAGGTTGAGGTGGACGCCCCGGCCGTGGTTGCCGTCGAGCGGCTTGACCACGCAGGGATAACCCAGGCGCTTGGCGGCGGCGACCGTGTCGTCCTCGTTGTCGACCAGCTCGGAGCGGGGAACGGGCAGGCCGGCCGAGTCGAGGAGCTTGTTGGTCAGGCTCTTGTCCGAGGCGATGTCGACCGCAATGGCCGAGGTCCGCGAGGTCATCGTTGCCCGGATGCGCTGCTGGTGGACGCCCTGGCCAAGCTGGACGAGGGAGTGGCGATCAAGCCGGATGTATGGGATATCGCGACTGATCGCCTCGTCGATGAGGGCCTGGGTTGACGGCCCGAATGCGGCCCGCTCGGCCAGCCGGATCAGGCCCTCGAGCTCGGCCATCAGGTCGAAGCCGGGATCGGCCGGCGGGTCGACCAGGTGGTTGACCAGGGCCACGGCGATCCGGCCGGCCTCGATTCCGACGGACTCCTCGCGGTATTCGAAGATCACGTTGTAGCGGGCGTAGGCTCCGGCCGAGCGTGTCTTGCCATGGCGGACGTCGGTCCCGGCCAGGTTCTGGAGCTCGAGCGCGATGTGCTCGGCCACGTGGCCCGCCCAGGTGCCCTCGCGCAGGCGGGTGATGAAGCCGCCTCGCCGGCCGAGCGAGCAGGCATGGTCTTCGAGACTGGGAAGGAGCCCGACGAGGGCGTCGACAAAGCCCGGAATCGTGTTGCTTGGGAACTCCTCGAGGCTGCCCAGGTCGACCAGCATGCGCACGACCGGTTCGCGCGCCCAGTAGTTGGGGCCGCGCAGGATCCGGGTCTCGACGATCGTCAGGCTGGGTTCGGGCCGGGCCACGGACGCGCCGCGTCCGGCGGGCGACTTCGGTCGGGGCGTCGGTGCGGTCTCGGCCACGAAAACTCCTCCGGGGTTGGTCATGCGCCGACGGCAGCGGGGCCGTCGTCCTGGATCAGCTCGAGGCGGCCTCCCCGCCGGCAATCGCCCGAAGCTTGGGCGTCGCAACCCGCCGCCTGCGGCGAAGATCAAAGTGGTAGCCGGCAGGCAGCGAATGGAGGACCACCCCGCTGATCATCAGCGGTCGATGGCCGCCGATCTCCCAGGCATCGGTCTCGGAGTTCGCGCCGTCGATGATCGTGATGCTGCCTCGCCCGATCACTTCCATGACGTGATCGGGTCCGACGATCCCGGCCGTGTCCTCGTCCACGCCGAGGCCCAGCAGGCTGGGATTCTGGGCGATCAGGCTGAGCAGCCGGCCGAGTCGATTGCGCTGCTGGAAATGCTGGTCGATGATCACCCCGGGCAGGACGCCCAAGCCGGCCGCGATCTGGGCCATGCGCAGCTTGGGGGTCGCGCCCGAGGCGCCGAAGGCGATCATGTGGCTGCTCATCGCCGACGCCCCGGCCGAGGTACCGGCGATCACCGCGCCCTCCTCGAAGCGCTCGAAGATCGCGTCGGCCAGGCGGGTCCCGCCCAGGGTGGAGCTCAGCCTGAGCTGGTTGCCGCCGGTCAGGAAGATCCCGGTTGCATCGCGCAGGGATCGGGCCGTGCCTTCGTCGTTGGCCTGCTGGCGGGTGGCGGCGTGGATCGGCCGGACGGTGGGCACGCCCAGCTGGCCGAAGACGGCGCGGTAGCGCTCACCGGCCTCGAGGCCCATCGACGACGCCGTGCTGATCACGGCGACGTCCGCATCCGGACCGCCGGCGAGCGTGACGAAGCGACTGAGAATGACTCGGTCGCGGACCTTATCCTCGGCCCCGCCGATGACGATGACGGTTCCTTCGGGCACGAATTTATCCCGCCTCCTGAACGTTCACGAGAGGATACAGGAGCGGATCGGCCCGGCGCGTTGAGGGCGCTGACGGGCGTGCGAGAATTGCCTGATGAGTGTCGCCCAGCCCCGCCGCAATGCCCGACCGTCGTCGGCCATGGACCGCCGGCTGCGGGTCGTCCGGCATGCCTTTTCGATCGAGTTTGAGCGACTCCACGACCGGCGCCGGATCGCGGCGATCGTGATCCTGGCGATCGTGTTCGGGCTGATCGGAGCCGGCCTGCTGGCCCGCGGCGAAGAAGGCGGCGCCGATGCCCGGGCCTACTGGGGCGCCGTCCGGATCTGGGTCAACAGTGGCGATCCGTACCACCCCAGCGGGCCATTCCTGCCCTATGTCTATGCGCCCTGGATGCTGCCCCTGTTCCTGCCCTGGGCGCTCCTGCCCTGGGAGGTGGCCTGGTTCGTGTGGCGAGGCGGGATCCTGATTGCCTGGCTGGCCACGATCCACTGGGCCTATGAGCGCCGCCCGCTGGCCGCGGCAATCGCCGTCCTGGTCCTGGCCTTCCCGGTCGCGGCCAACCTCGACACCGGCAATGTCACCCTGATCCTGGCCCTCGGGTTGTGGGCCGCCCAGTTCAGCGGCCCGCGGGTCGCCGGGTTGATCTGGGCCGTCGCGACCTGGATGAAATGGGTGCCCGCGCCGTTCTGGCTGCTGCTCGCCCCGCGCGGCCGGACCTGGGGCCTGATCTGGCTGGCCGTGGCCGGCCTGCTCAGCCTGCTGACCCTGCCCCTCACGATCATTCAGCTGCAGGCCCTCTTCGGCTTCGGGCCGCGGCCGCCCCGGCTCGACTACCTCGTGCTGCTGTGGGCCTGCGTGCCCTGGCTGTGGCGCCACCCGGCCGCCCTCGCCCGCTTCGATCCGCGCGCCTGGCCGGCGGCCCTGTCGGCAGTCCGGGCGGGGCCGGCCAACGTGCGCCGGGGCTGGGCCGCCGATCCAGGCGGAGCGCGCCACCATATCCGGATCCAGATTCGGTCCTTCCTAGGAATCAACCATCGGGCCGGCTGATCAGCCCAGGATCGCGGTGGAGCCCAACCTGACCAGCTGCCGATCGGCGGCGGTCGGGCTGACCAGCCGGAAGAACGACCGATCCAGCGAGTAGATCCCGGTCGAGGCCAGCTCGATCTCGCCCAGCCGAAAGCGGAACACGGGATTCTCGCCGTTGCCGGCGTAGTGATAGGCCCGGCCGTCGCGGGACAGCACTGCCAGGTTGGCCTGGCCGCCAAACGCCGCGTGGAGGCCGCCCAGGACGTCGGGCACCGCCAGGTCGGGCTGCCAGGCGTCCTCCAGCCAGCGCTCGCCGACTTCGGTGTCGGCGCGGCCGTGGATCCGGCCGGCCGCCTGGTAGGCCCGCCGGCGCGCCCGGTAGTCGCGCAGGTCCCCGTTGTGGCTGAACGCGAAGCGGCCGGCTGGGTCGTCGAACGGCTGGGTATCGGCCAGGGTCAGGGTGGACAGGCGCGATGGCCGGCGCAGATGGATCAGCAGGCTGCGGGTCTCGATCGCGCCGATCGCGGCCCGGCCCGGGTCGTCCCGGAAGGCCCGCACGTCGCGATGGCAGGCCAGCCGGCCGTCCCCATCGATCCAGGCAGCGCCCCAGCCGAACCCGGCAATTCCGTAGCGCTCGAGCTTCTCGGCAAAGGGAAAGAGGACATCGATCCGGAACGCCTGGTCGGCCCGGGCCACGAAATGTTCACACATGCAGGTCGATGATAGGGCTGCCCAATCGATCAACGCGAGCGCAGGACCAGCCCCCGGTAGCCCGGCTGGAAGCCCGCTTCGAGCAACATCGGATGCCACGCCGAGTCGGCGATCGGCTGGCCATCGACCTTGGTGATCACCAGCTCGCGGACCCGTCGGTCGGCGACCAGGGTCGCCAGCGCCCGCAGGCCGTCCTGGCCAATCGCCGGGTCGTCGGCGGCCGGAAAGGTCTGAATCGAGCGCCCGCCACGCTCGAGATACAGGCTGGCCTGGCCGTCGACCAGGACCACGTATGCGCCGGCCGCCCGCTGGAACGGCCGCCGATCCTCCTCCGAGCGGCGCGGCCAGGCCAGCGCGGCGCCATACGGATTGGCCGGGTCGGCCGCTGCCAGGAGATGGACGCGACCGACGGACCGACCGTCGTCGCCAGCGCCCCGGTCGCGCACGCTGCGCAGTCGATCGAGGGCGCCGGCCAGGGCGAATTGGGCGGCCCCCAGGCCATCCACGAAATAGCCCCGGCGGATCCGGCCGGCGTCTTCGAGGGCGCGCAGGATCGGATAGATCCCCGAAAAACCGCCGCCGATCCCCTCGCTCATCACGGCCTCGCGGGTGAGCACGCCATGGCGGTCGAGAAGGGCCAGGGCCTGGGCGTGCAGCCGCTCGGTGGAGCTGCTCCCAACCTGGCCCGGGACGGCCTCCACCAGCGACCAGCGGCCAGCGGCCTCGGGCGGGCCCAGGCTGGTCAGCCGGCCGGGACGCCGGCTGGCCTCGCGGACCGGCCGGTTCCAGCGCAGGGCCCGGAGTGGCGCAAACGTGTCGTTGGTAACCTCGCCGGCCCACACCAGGTCCCACAGGGCATCGAGCACCTCGCGGTCGGGCCCGCCCCCGGCCGCCGCGTGGATCGGGCGGTAGAACGAGGCTCCCCGCCGGCCCAGCCAGTCCCGGATCGCGGCGTGCCGTGGACCGGCCGGCCGCTCGTCGTCGGCGCCGCTCAGCGAGGGCTGCAGGACGGCGTCTCGAAGGGCCTCACGGCCCGGCCGGATGAGGGCGATCCGGCCATCGTCCCGACCGAGGGTGCCCCGGCCGACCCAGGCAACCTCGCCCAGCGCACCGAGCTCGTCGAGGAGGCGCCGCTGGTAGCCAGGGATGCGCACGGGCAGCACGTCGCGCTCCAGGACCGATGCCGGAATCGGCAGGCCGGCCAGCTGGTCGATCACCTCGGCCAGCCGTTCCAGGGCTGCCGAGCCACGCAGGACCGCCGACCCGGATCCAATTCCAGGTCCAGCAACCGCTGAGACGCCCTGCCAGTCGGGCAGGAACCGGGCAAATGCCGCGGGTTCGACCGGCTCGACCTCGTGGCGCAGCCGGGCCAGGGAGCGCCGGCGGAGCTGTCGGAGCACCTCGGGGTCGCACCACTCGCGCTCAATGCCCCCCGGCCGGAACTCGCCGCGCAGGAGCGTCCCGGCGGCCATCAGGCGGACCAGGGCGTCCTCCACGACCCCGGCCGGCAGTCCCCAGCGGGCGGCGGGTTCCTGCGACAGGAACGGACCGTGGGTCCGCGCCCAGCGGCTGAGGAGGCCGTCCAGGGCCCCCGCCGTGGCGGCCAGGAATGCCTCGGGCACGCCGGCTGGAGACTGGACGCCGATCGCGTCCCGGTAGCGCGCCACGTCCTCGATGGCGATCCAGCGCGGCCCGCTGGGCTCGCCCGAAACCCGGACGGCGACGGCCCGCCGGCCCTGGGCCAGCTCGGCCAGCCAGGCCCGGGCCACATCCTGGCCACCGACCACCCGGGCCGCCACCTCTGGCTCGGTCAGGTCGCCGATCCGGCGGAGCAGGTCGTGGAGCTGGTCGACGCTGCTGGCCGCCCGATCGTCGCTGAGCGCCTGGAGCCGAAGCTCGAGGTCGGCGAGGGCGTCGCTGTCGAGCAGCTCGCGGAGCTCCTCCTGGCCAAGCAGCTCGCGGAGCAGGTCGCGGTCCAGGGTGAGCGCCTGGGCGCGGCGCTCGGCGATCGGGCTGTCGCCCTCGTACATGTAGGCCGCGACGTAGTCGAACAGCAGCGAGCTGGCAAACGGCGAGGCCCGGCTGGTCTCAACCCGATGGACCGCCAGCTCGCGCCTGGCAACGCCGCCCAGGACGCTCTTGAGGGCGGGCAGGTCGAAGACGTCGGACAGGCACTCGCGATAGGTTTCGACCAGGATCGGGAAGCTGCCGTAGCGGCTGGCCACTGCCAGCAGGTCGGCCGAGCGCTGGCGCTGTTGCCAGAGCGGCGTGCGCATGCCCGGCCGGCGCCGCGGCAGCAGGAGGGCCCGGGCCGCGTTCTCGCGGAAGTGGGACGCGAACATCGCCGAGTTGGCGAGCTGGCCAACCACCAGGTCCTCGATCTCCTCCGGGTCCGGAAACAGCAGGTCCTCGATCCCGGAAGCCAGCCCCGAAGTGGCGGCCCCGCCGCTGAACGCGCCGTCGCTGCCACCCAGCTCGCCCTCGGGCAGGCGGATGGCGATCCCATCGTCCGACCAGATCGTCTGGACCGGCGCACCAAGGTGGTCGCCCAGGCGGGCCTCCAGGGCGAGCGACCAGGGAGCGTGGACCCGCCCACCAAACGGGGTCAGGAGACACAGCCGCCAGTCCCCCAGCTCATCGCGAAAGCGCTCGACGACAATCCGACGATCCGTGGGCAGCGCCCCCGCCACGGCCAGCTCCTCCTCGAGATAGGCGACCAGGTTTTCGGCGGCAAGTGGATCAAGGTCATTGCGGGCCGCCAGGCGCTCGAGCGCCGCGGTCCGGCCGGGCGCGCCCCGGCCCAGGTCGGCCTCGATCTCGCGGACGAAGCCGCCGAGGGCCCGGCCCAGCTCGATCGGACGGCCGAGCGCGTCGCCGTGCCAGAACGGGAGCTTGCCGGGCACGCCCGGGGCAGGTTGGACGATGACCCGATCGTGACTGATCTCCAGGACCCGCCACGAGCTCGCACCCAGGACCACGACGTCGCCGTGCATCCCCGCCCGCAGCTCGTAGACCATCTCCTCGTCGAGCTCGCCGACGCGCCGGCCGGGCGTACCGGGTTCGCCGGCAATGAACACCCCAAACAGCCCGCGGTCGGGAATCGTCCCACCCGAGGTGACCGCCACCATCCGGGCGTCGCGCCGGCCTTCGACCACGCCGGTCACCCGGTCCCATACGATCCGCGCCTTTAGCTCGGCGAATTCATCCGAGGGATAGGCCCCGGCGAGCATCCCCAGGACCCCTTCGAGGGCCTCGCGCGACAGGGACTCGTAGGGCGACGCCCGGCCGACGACCTCGGCCAGCTGATCCACGGTCCAGCGATCCATCACGGTCATCGCCACGATCTGCTGGGCCAGCACGTCGAGCGGGTTACGCGGGACCAGGGTGGTCTCGATCGCGCCGGCGTGCATCCGCTCGGCCACGACCGCGGCCTCGAGCAGGTCGCCCCGGTACTTGGGGAAGATGACCCCCCGCGATGGGGCATCCACCTGGTGCCCGGCCCGGCCGATTCGCTGCAGGCCCCGCGCAACCGAGGTGGGCGACTCGATCTGGATCACGAGGTCGACCGCGCCCATGTCGATGCCCAGCTCCAGGCTGGATGTGGCCACGATCGCGGGCAGGCGGCCGGACTTGAGGTCGTCCTCGATCGCCAGCCGCTGTTCGCGGGCAATCGAGCCGTGGTGGGCCCGGACCAGCTCCTCGCCGGCCAGCTCGTTCAGGCGCTGGGCCAGCCGTTCGGCCAGGCGCCGGCTGTTGCAGAAGACGATCGTGCTGTGATGGGCACGAATGAGCTCAAGAATCCGGGGATGGATCGACGGCCAGATGCTGAAGCGCGGGTCGGCCCCGGGCTGCGGGGCGGAGGGTCGCTCCTCGAGTGGCACCGACTCGCCCAGCCTGCCCATGTCCTCGACCGGCACGACCACCGACAGCTCCAGCGGCTTGCGCGAGCCGCTGTCCACGATGCTCACCGTGCGGTCCGGCCCCACCCCGCCCAGGAACCGGGCGATCGTGTCGAGCGGCCGCTGGGTCGCGGACAGGCCGATCCGCTGGGGTGGTCGGCTGGTCAGCCGCTCGAGGCGCTCCAGGCTCAGAGCGAGGTGTGCCCCGCGCTTCGATCCTGCAATCGCATGGACCTCGTCGACGATGACATGCTCCACGCCGACCAGCGTCTCGCGGGCGGCGCTGGTCAGGAGCAGGTAGAGCGACTCGGGGGTGGTGATCAGGATGTCGGGCGGACGCCTGGCCAGGTTGCGCCGCTCGTCCGCCGGCGTGTCGCCAGTGCGCAGCCCGACGCTGATCTGGGGGACCGGATCGCCCCGCCGGCCCGCGGCCAGGGCGATCCCGGCCAGCGGCGCGCGCAGGTTGCGCTCGACGTCGTAGGACAGCGCCTTGAGCGGCGACACGTACAGGATCCGGACCTGGCCGGGTTGTTCACGAGTGGCCGGCGGCGATGGGTCGCGGACGAGGCGGTCCAGGCACCACAGGAAGGCGGCCAAGGTCTTGCCACTGCCGGTTGGTGCGTGGATCAGGGTGTGCTGCCCGGCCGCGATCGCCGCCCAACCGCCCACCTGGGCCGGCGTGGGCTGGGCAAACGACGCCTCGAACCAGTCGCGAACCGCCGGGCTGAAGGCAGCGAGGGGCTCGCCGGCCGGGTCGGCCACGCCTTTGGAAGCACGTCTGACAGCCACGGGACGCGAAGTATAGAGGCGACCTTGGACCCGGGCGGTTGTGACCTTCGGCCCTCAATCCGAGCGGGCCGAGCCGCAAAGATCGTGCTGACAACGGCGGCATGTAGTCGGGACTGTCCCCCCGGCACCCGCCGGTCACGGAAGGATACGAATCAGATGCTAGCCCGCTATCGAAGCCTGGCGGTGCCCCTGGCGGTGGTGGCCGCCGCCGTCCTCTTCTACATGGTCAACCCGTGGTTCTTCCCGGCGGTCGGCTCGACGGAGCGCGGGATTGCCACGGTCGCCTTCTGGGTCCTGATGATCGCCGTGCTGGTCCTGATGTTCGAGGATCGCAATGCGCCCGAGGCAAGCTCGGTCGAGGTCGAGGGGCCGGCCTTCACCCGCTATCTGTTCAGCAATACC
>JBBRIV010000006.1:0-25843 GCA_038220425.1 Candidatus Limnocylindrales bacterium | reverse complement strand
GTCCCCCTGGCAACGATCGAAACCCAGCGCGGCCGGGCCGCCCGGACGGCGGCGGCAACCGCCTGGAGCGCCGCGCGAGTGGACTCGAGCTGGTCACGAACGACCTCCGGGATCTGGCCGATCTCCTGGGCCATGATCGTCATCCTTGCTGACCTGGGCCTGAGCTCATCCGGACAATCGCATCCTCCACGAGCGAGGCCCGCAGGCGATCCGCGGCCGCTGGGGGACTGCCAAGGGCGTCAAGGCCGAGGAGCGCTGCGCCAACGACCGGGGGCGCCGTCAGCCGGCGGATCTGGGCCCGCGGCGCGGCGGCGGCGAGGCCTTGCCGAATCCGCTCGTGGAAGGCCGGGTCGGTCGTCCGGAAGACGCCGCCGGCCAGGACCACCGGGACCGCTCTGCGCAGGGCCCGCGCCCGACGCAATGCCGCCACGGCCATCGCCACGATCTCGTCGGCCTGCTGGTCGACGATGAAGCGGGCCACGGCGTCCCCGTCGCCGGCGGCTGCGAAGACGAGCGGGGCAAGCTCTCGGATGTCAGAGCCGGTCAGACGGCCGCGGTACAGCGCGAAGGTCACGTCGATCGGCCTGGCGAGCCCGAGCGTCTGGGGGACGAGCCGCTCAAGGCTGGTCCTCGGTCCTCGGCCGTCGCGCCCGCGAATTGCTGCCGAGAGGGCCGCCGGCCCGATCGATCCCCCGCCGCCCCAGTCGCCGGCAATGTCGCCGAGGGCCGGATAGCTGGCCACCCGACCCGTCGGGCCGATCGCCAGCATGTTGCTGCCGGAGCCGCAGATGACCACGGCGCCAACCCCGTCGTCGGTGCCCGCCCGGAGCGCGCCGTAGGCATCGGTCACGATGACCAGGCGCTCGGCCAGGTTGAGCCGGCCAAAGGCACGCCTCAGCCGGCGGACGTCACGGGGCGTATCGGCGCCGGCCACGGCAAATACCGCGACCCGGGCGATGGGACCGTGCCCTGGAGCGCCCAGGCCGGCCTGGGCCAGCGCCGCCGTAAGGACCCCATGGAGGGCCGCGACACCAGCACGGATGCCACCGGAAGCCTGGTGCGAGATCGTCGGGCCACGGACTGCCGAGAGCAGGCTGCCGTCTTCGGCCACAAGGGCCAGGTCAACCTTGGAGTTGCCGCCATCGACGGCGATCAACCCGATCACGTTGGCGCGATCTCGGGCAGCCGGACCAGCTGGTCGACCCGCACGAACGTGGCGCCGGCATCGGCCAGGCGGGCCAGGATCGCCGGCAGGGCCGCCCCGGTCGAGACCGGCCAGGTGTGGAGCAGGACCACCGCCCCGTCGCCGCTGGCGATGGCCCCGTCGACGACCGCCGCCTCTACGAAGTCGGCCGGGCGCTCCCAGTCGAAGGCCACCACGTCCCAGCCCACGTGCCGGTAGCCGAGACCAGCCAGGGCCGCGTTGATCCGGGGACTGTCGTGGCCGGCCCCGAATGGGCAGCGGAACCAGGGACGGGGGTCCACGCCCAGGACGTCGCTGATCACGGTCTCGGCGGCCCGGACATCCGTCGCGAAACCGGCCGCTGAGAACAGCGGCATCCGGGCGTGATAGTGGGAGTGGTTGCCGACCAGGTGGCCACCAGGCCCGATCCGCCGAGCGGTGTCGGGATAGGCCTCGGCCCACCGGCCCTGGACGAAGAAGGTGGCCGGCACGGCGGCCCGTTCCAGGATCGACAGGATCGATTCAGCAACGCCCGGCTGACTGGGTCGGTCGGGATGTTCGGCGTCGAAGGTCAGGGCAACCCGGAAGGTCATTCCGGTGAGCCTACTTCTCCACGCCGGTGATGACGATGCCCCGCACGAACACCCGCTGGAAGATGATGAATACCACGACCGGGATGATCAGGGTCAGCATCGTCCCGGCCTGGATCAAGCCCGGGTCCTGGGCGACGCGCGCTCCGCTGAAGCGGGCCAGGCCAACGGCGAGCGTCTGGAGGTCCGGGCTGGAGCTGAGGTAGATCAGCGGGCCGAAGAAGTCGTTCCACGAGTACACGACGTGGAAGATCGCGACCGCGATCAGGACCGGCACGGCCTGCGGCAGGAGGACCGACCAGAGCGTCCGGAATGGACCGGCCCCGTCGATCGCGGCGGCCTCGTCCATTTCGCGCGGGATCGTCATGAAGTACTGGCGGAGCAGGAAGACGTCGTAGGCGTTGGCGAAGAAGGCCGGAACCAGGAGCGGAAGCCAGGTCCCCACCCAGCCCAGCCGGACGAAGATCGTGTAGGTGGGGATCAGGGTCACCGCCGCCGGCAGGAAGATCGTGGCGATGACCAGGATGAACAGCTTGTCTCGACCGGGAAACCGGAACCGGGCGAAGCCGTAGGCCACCAGGACGCACGAGATCAGGGTGCCGATCATCCCGATCAGGGCAATCGCGATCGTGTTGAACAGGAGCTTGGGGTACTCGAGCTCGGTCCACACGTTGACGTAGTTCTGCCATTGCGGATCGAACCGGTAGGAGGGCGTCAGCGTCCGCCACGATCCCTGCCAGGTCAGCGGGGCAGCGTCGGGATTGGTCGGATCGACGAAGTCGCTCGATACCCGGCCCTTCTTGAGCAGGGCCAGGTCGCGGGTCTGGCCGTTGAGCGGGACCTGGTAGACGTCCAGGTCCTTGCCCTGGTAATTGAAGGTGACCGCGCTGGCCGGGTAGACCGGCCCGTTCAGCTCGTTGATCTGGTCGGGGTTCTTGAGCGAGATCGTGAACGAGCGCAGGAGCGGCGACAGGAACGCGGCGACCACCACCACGGCGATGAAGGTGACCGTGAACGAGCGGCTGGCCCGCTTGGCCACGCCCGGCCGGGGCCGGCCGAAGCGCCCGCCAAAGCGCCCGAGCAGTCCGCCCCGGCGAGCAGGCGGCGGCGGGTCATCGGGAAAGCGCAGGCCCCGTTCAGCGGCAGTCACGGCCTACTTCTCCCCGGCGTAGTAAACCCAGCGCCGGGACGACCAGAACAGGACGGCCGTGATCAGCAGGGTGATTCCGAACAGGAGCCAGGCCAGGGTGGCTCCATAGGACATGTTCTGGTAGGTGGTGAAGTTCTTGTAGATGTACAGGTTCAGGAAGTTGGTGCTGCCGCCCGGCTCGCCGGTCCCCTGGTTCAGGACCAGCGGTACGAGGAAGTACTGGAGCACGTCGACGATGCCCAGGATCAGGGTGTAGAAGATGACCGGCGAGATCATCGGGATCGTCACGTTGCGCAGGGTCTGCCAGGAGCCGGCACCATCGATCTTGGCCGCGTCGTAGTAGTCGCTGGGGATCCCTCGCAGGCCGGCCAGGTACACGATGATTCCGCCGCCGATCCCCCAGATCCCGATCAGGACCAGGCCCGGGTAGACCCAGGCCGTGTCCTGCAGCCAGTTGGGCGGGTCGGCCACGCCCAGCCAGCGCAGGAACTCGTTGATCCAGCCGCTGTCGGTGTTGAGCATTGACTGCCAGATCAGGACGCCGGCCACGAATGGGACCACGTACGGCAGGAAGAACAGGATCCGGAAGATCCCGCCGGCCTTGAGATGGCGGCTGCTCAGCAGCAGGGCGACGGCGAAGGGTGCCAAGACGCCCACCGGCAGGGCCAGGATGGCGAACTTGACGGTGACCCCCAGCGAGGCCCAGGTGGCCGGGTCGCCGATCAGCGTCGCGTAGTTGTCCAGGCCAACGAAATGCAGGGGCGTGTCCTGGGTGAGGGTGACGTTGGTGAAGGTGAACACGAACGTCGCGATCATCGGGATCAAGGTGAACGCGAGGAATCCGATGATCCAGGGCAGCAGGAAGAAGAAGCCCCAGCGCGCCTCGCGGCGGGCCAGCGGCGCCATCCCCCTGCGGCGTCTGGGCAGGATCGCGGTCATGTCACTCCCACGTGGCTGGGCAGTGGGCCCGGTGTTCACCGGGCCCACCTGGGCCGACCCTACTTGGCCTTGTCCCAGACGACCTGGAGCTGGCCCTGGAGGCTGGCAATCTCGGCGTCCATGTCCAGTCCGGGCGTGGACGTCCAGCGGGTCAGGAACTTGTTGACCAGGTCAACCGACTGGTTATAGCCGGGCATGTACGCCTCAAAGTTCGGGTTGTCGGCGTACTGGACACCGTCCGTGGCGACCTGCCAGTTGACGTTGGGTGGGTAGATCGGCTTGCCCTTGGCGTCCTTCTGCTGGCTGAGCTGCTGGTAGAAGCCGGACTGGGCGATGGTCCGGGCGGGGAAGCCGCTGTAGGCGTTGAGCAGGTCCGTGGAGGCATCGCCGAGCAGGTAGGTCAGGACGGTGAACGCCTCGTCAGGATGCTTCGAGCTCTTGAGGATCCGGAAGGTATCGGCGTTGAAGGCGGCGCTGACGGTCCCGTTGTTGGACGGGATCGCGGCCAGGTTCCAGTTCTTGCCGGCCTCGGTCACGCAACACACGTTCCACAGGAAGTTCTCCTGCATCGCGACCTTGCCCGAGTTGAAGGTGTAGCCGCCCGCGTTGAACGCCTGGCTGTTCCAGACCGCGTTGGTCTCGATGAAGTGATCGGTCCAGATCCCGTTGTAGACCCACTTCCAGGCGGTCGCCCAGGCGGCCGGGATCTGGACGGTCTTGCCGTCGTCGCTCAGGAGCTTGCCGGCGCCCCAGTAGGCACCCAGGCCGCGCAGGTCATCGCGCTGCGGCTCGAAGCCGTACTGGACGATGTTCTTGGGATCGAACCCGGCCTGGGTCGCGTCCTTGCCGCTTTTGTCGAAGGTCAGCTGCATGGCGATCGTGCGCACGGTGTCGTAGGTCCAGTCGACCTGGCTGCCATCGGGCATCGTGTACTTGTCGCCATATTTCTGGGGCGGGTACTTGAGGCCGATCTCGTCGAACATGTCCGGCTGGAAGTACAGCTCCGACGGGTAGATCGCGAACGGGATGCCCACCTGGCCCTCCGTCCCGACCTTGAAGAAGTCCACGGCGCCCTGGCCGTACTGGCTCAGGTCGTAGTTGTTCTTGGCGATGTACGGCGCGAGGTCCAGCCACTGGCCGTGGAACGCCTCTGCACCACCGACACCCACCGGGCCGACGATGTCCGGGCCGTTGCCCGAGCCGAGCTCTGTCGACAGGGCGTCGCGCGCGCCCAGGTAGGCGGCGTGGTCAAACACGAGGTGGATATTGGGGTGGCTGGCGTTGAAGTTCGAGACGATCTTGGCCTCGACCGGCAGCTGGCTGGGATCGTCGCCGGTGCCCAGGCAGCAGAACCATTTGATCGTGATCGGTCCGCCCGGCGGAATGGTCGCGGGAGCGGTCGAACCAGCAGCCGTGGCCGAAGGCGCGACACTGGTGGCTGCGGTCGGGCTGGGCTGGTCGGCAGCCGACGCGCTCGGTGGGGTCGTGGCGGTGGTTCCGCCGCAGGCGGCGGCCAGGATGGCGACCGTCGCGGTGAGTGCGGTCAACCGGTGCAGAGTCCTCAATTCGAGCTCCCTTCCTCGAGAGCGACCGAGCCTCGGCCGCGTGCATTTCCCGTACCCAACCCGGTGGCCAGGACGAGGCCGTCGATCGCCGCGGCGCCCTGCTCGGACCCGCGCATGGACCGGAGTCCCCGAACCCAGCGTCCGGTTGACTCGATCAGGAACTTGGATCGGTCGCCGGGCACGTAGGTCCGGCTGAATTCAACCGGCGTGTCCGCCTCGTCGAAGGCCGTGCCCTCGAGCATCAGGGCCGGGGTCCGGCGCGACTGGCCGAGCAGGCCGGCCTCGCGGGCGGGGGGCATGACCGGTTCGATGGTTTCGCGCAATCGCTCGATCCGGCAGTCGTAGCGGGCTGCCAGGAAGTCGTACAGGGAGCCGTGCTCAAGGTCGGCTGTCAGGAGGTCGGGGAAGCGTTCGGCAGACAAGTGGGCCTGCTCCAGGAGGAGCGGCCGGTCGGCGGCACTGCGCAGCCGTTCGAGATAAAAGGTTGGGGCGCCGGTCGGGATATTCAATGCCGCCGCTACGGCTTCGGCGGCCGGCTGGAGCCGGGCGCTGAGGAGGGTGGTCCGCGGCTCAAGACCGCGCAGCTCCATCTCCTCGGAGAAGCTCATCGTGGAGGTCAGCTCACGCACGATCCGGGGCGACCGGACGAACGTGCCCCGGCCACGAGTTCGCTCGAGGCGCTCTTCCCGGGCGAGGTCGGCCAGGGCACGCCGGACCGTGATCAGGCTGCAGCCATAGCGGCCGGCCAGGTCGCGTTCGGGCGGCAGGCGATCGCCCGTCCGCCACTCGCCTGCATCAAGGGCGGCACGCAGGTCCAGATACACCTGATGATGGAGCGGGATCGGTCCGGGTTCGAGCTGAAAGCGTGCCAACCGGGTTCCTCAGCGCTTGCATGTTGCTGATAAGGTTATAAGCATTACCGCGGCCAACGGTCCATGTCAATACCACGGAGCGAGACTTGAAGGTTGTTGTTGTCGGCGGGGGCAGCACCTACACGCCGGAGTTGATCGAGGGCTTTGCCAGCCGCAGCCACGGCTTTGGCGTCGACGACCTGGTCCTGCTCGATGTCGACGCCGAGCGGCTGGCAGTTGTTGGCGGCCTGGCCGGGAGGATGCTCAATCGGGTCGGCTGGGGCGGCCGGCTGGTCACCACCACCCAACGCGACGGCGCCCTGGAGGGCGCCGATTTCGTCCTCTTGCAGATTCGCGTCGGCGGCCAGGCTACCCGGCTGATCGACGAGACCCTGCCCCTGCGCTTCGGCGCGATCGGCCAGGAGACGACCGGTCCGGGCGGCTTCGCCAAGGCATTGCGGACGGTGCCGGTCGTGCTCGAGATTGCCGAGGCCTGTGACCGGCTGGCCGCGCCCGGGGCGTGGATCGTGGACTTCACCAACCCGGTGGGGATCGTGACCCAGGCCCTGCTCGACGGCGGACACCGGGCGATTGGCCTGTGCAACGTGGCGATCGGGCTCCAGCGCTGGCTGGCTGCGCGCCTCGGGGTGGCGGCCGATCGCGTCTCACTGGAGCACAGCGGCCTGAACCACCTGTCGTGGGAGCGGGCCGTCTGGCTGGACGGCGTGGATGTCCTGCCCGAGCTGATCGCGTTTGATGCCGCCGGGCTGGCTGCCCAGGTGGACTCCGTCGAGGAGCGGGTCCGGACGCTGACCTCGATCCCGTCGTACTACCTGCACTATTACGACGACACGCCGGGGACGCTGGACGCCCAACGGTCGGGGACGTCGCGGGCCGAGAATGTGATGGCCATCGAGCACGATCTGCTGGAGCGCTACCGGGATCCCAACCTGACCGAAAAGCCGAAGCAGCTCGAGGAACGCGGCGGCGCCTTCTACAGCGAGGCCGCCGTCCAGCTGATCGCGTCACTGCACGCGGGGACCGGCGACGTCCAGGTCGTCGACGTCCGGAACGGCGGCGCGCTGCCCGGGATTGCCGACGACGAGGTGGTGGAGGTGCCCGCCCGGATCACCCGCGACGGGGCAGTGCCGCTATCCCAGGGTCCGCTCCATCCCGAGATGCTCGACCTGATCAGTCGGGTCAAGGTGTATGAGCGGTTGACGATCCGGGCGGCGCTCTCGGGGGATCGGGCAATCGCCCTGGAGGCGCTGACGGCCAACCCGCTCGTGCCCGCGGGAGTGGCGGCGCCACTGCTGGATGCCCTGCTCGAGGCGAATCGGGCACTGCTGCCGCGGTTCTTCCCGCAGGGGTAGCGCTCAGGGGGTTGAGTGGCCGGGTCTCGGGGTGCGGTTGAGAGGCGCCGGGCCGGGGTTGGGCGGCACCGAGTCCGCCTTTGGCTCGCCCGTGTACTCCATACATCAAACCCGCCATTTCGAGGCCCCCCTCGACGCTGTTAGCCGCTGCCGGCTACCAAATGGCCGAATGGGCCCGCGAATGGCCCGAACCTGCTCGTTTCGAGCCGATCCGGAGTCTTCACAGCCGTTTTGATGTACCGGGTACACACGATGGCGGGCTAGGGCGCGCAGTCGCCCGGGGTGCCCGGACCTGGCGCCGGCCCAAGGAGCGGTGGGCCTGACCAGACGTCGATCCGGCCGCAGGACAGGTCGACCCTGGTCGCGTCCCCCTTGGAGAAGCCCGCCGAGTAAACGACGTCACCATCGTGGACGGTGAGCGTGGTCAGGACCCGCCCGCCCGGCGATCGGACCTGGACGGCCCACGGGAGTGAGGGCAGGTGGCTGGCCAGCATTGCGTCGTCGCCGCAGCCCATGCAATCGCCCGGCTTGAGCGTCGCGACCGGCGCTTCATTGACCACCACCGTGACGGTGAGCGTCGAGCCGTTCTGGACGGCAAGGCTCATCGACGAGGCCGGGACGGTTCCCGGCGCGCTGCACCCGGCGAACAACACCGCCAGCAGGATCGCGGACAGCCTGCGAACTGGCCACGCTTGTGGACGACCCGGGATTCTCGCGTTCACAGCCATACCCCGCCTGCGAATGCGGTCATTCTGCGCGTCCGGGTGCGCAATTCGCACCGTTGCGGCGCCTGTCCTGACATGGCGCGCTGGTGTACCCCAGACACCAAACCCGCCATTTCGATGCTCCCCGAAATCGCTGTTAGCCGCTGGCGGCTACCAATCCAAGCTCTGGCGGCTGAATCGAGCCGCAAATGGTCCGAAACGCCTCGCTTCGAGCCTTGTCCGACCATTTTCCGAGCCGTTTGATGTACCGGGTGCACGCCGTTGCCGAGCCTGGCTTTGGGCCGCTCGGATCAGGGCTGAGCCGGGACGGGCCAGGGGTCGATTCGAGCGACGATCGCCCACCGGTAGTCGCTTGGATAAGCCGCGCAGTCCTCGGTTGGCCCGCAGCGCGGGATCTGGAACACATGGATGAGGAATGTGGCCTGTTCAGGTTGAGTTCCCGGGTCAACTCGGGTCGGAGACGGCGCAAACGTCTCATATGCGTCGTTCTGGACTCGGACGGCGCCGCTGAGCCAGTCGGTTGGACCATCCCTCAACGTGTTGATCGCCCAGCAGGTGTACTGAGGCCCCGTGTATTGCGATGGCGCAGACACGCAACTTGGGATGATCGTCGGGCCGCCGATCCAGCCGTGGACCAGCCAGTAGCCGACTGCGACGTTCGGAGCAGAGGGCATTGGCAGCTGGCTGGGCAGCCAGGCGCCACCGTCGAGGGTGGTTGAGACCGGACCCTGGTAGTCGAGCACGAATCCATCGGTCATGGTCGCAGCGAAGGGTCCAGTCAGCAGTGCTCCACCCACGTCCCACGGCCCTGTACCGCGGTCGCCGATTGGGATGACCTGGAGCTCCGGGTCCGAACCGGCCAGCACAACCACGTTCGACTTGCGCTCAATCGTGCCGGTGATGACCAGTTGGCGGCCGCTTGGCGATTGCGAGTTCATCCGCATGAAGGTGTTGAGCTGGTCGACGGTCAACGGCCGGACCGCAATCCCAGGGTCGGGCGACGGCGCGGGCGACTCGCTGATCGGACTGGGCGTCGAAACTTCTACCGGCAGGGGCCACGGATCGAGACGAGCGACGATGTGCCAATGAGTGCCACCGTAAAACGTGCAGAAGATTCCCGGTGGACATGGGCCACTGACCACGTCGACCACGAACGTGGCGAGCTCGGGCTCGGTTCCGTGACCCGTCAACTGGGGATCAGGAGCAAAGTCGTCGTAGGCGTGGTCCTGGACCTGGACGCCATCGTTGGGCACCCGAAAGGTCAGTCCCGACACGGGTTGAGCGGAGGTATCGCCCAGGCTTGAGGTCGAGCCGCAACCGTAGTACTGCGGTCCCGAGGGCGGCACCAGGGCTGTCGGACAAGGAAGCGCTGCGTCGAAGCCGGCGATCCAGCCATGAACGAGCCAGTCCTGCGCGAGTGTCACTGCCTTGGGAAAAACATCCGACAGCTTGCTTGGCCGATACGCGCCGCCATCGGCAGTGGTGCCGAGTGGTTGCTCGTAGGTGAGGGTGCGTGAGTCGGCCAGGACTGCAACGAATGCGCCCGTCAGCCCCGTTGGCGAGGCCAGGCCCGCTGCTCCCGCGCTCGTCTTCTCAGCACCCACGACGCCGAGCTGCGGGCGCGACCCAACCAGGATCACCGCCGGGCAGCGGCCCCGCTCCACACAGGACGCTACGGTGCCGGTGATCGCGAGCTGGCGTCCGGTGAGGGCGGCTGGATTCGTCT
Source organism: Candidatus Limnocylindrales bacterium (assembly GCA_038220425.1). Lineage (GTDB taxonomy): Bacteria > Chloroflexota > Limnocylindria > Limnocylindrales > CSP1-4 > Palsa-1033. The sequence continues at coordinate 15,741 of JBBRIV010000006.1, read as the reverse complement.
GGATCAGCGCGTTCAGCTGGTCAACGGTGAGGGGCAGGACCGGGCCGGCGGCCCCGGGCAAAACCGGCGTAGCGGGCGGCTCGACCAATGCCGACGCCGGGGCAGAAGTCGCCGAACCGTTCGCGGATGGGCGATCGCTCGGCGTGGTCACGCCAGGAAGGTGGCCGCCATAGGCAATTCCGAGCACTAGGACGAGCACGACGAGTGACGCGGCGCCCGCCACCCCGGCGCCCAGCGAACCACGAAGCAGCCCAAATCCAGGCCAACCGGCCCGTCGCTGGGGCGTATTCGCGGCTGCCAGCCGGACCGAGGCCAGCAGGCCGCCTGTCTTCGCCCGACGGGCGCGCTCCTCGAGCAGCTCGCGGATCGACTCGTCGGTGATCTCTGGCCGCTTATTCATGTTGTTCATCGCCATTCGCGCTCTAACGCCCGCTGAAGTGCTCGCCTAGCTGTAAACAACCTCGATTTGGCGGTTCCGGCCGGGATCCCCAGCAGCGCCGCGATCTCGGCCAGCGGCCGATCCTCGAGGTGATGCATCACGAGCAGGGCGCGTTGCTCGCCGTCGAGGCGTTCGAACGCCCGGTTGAGCGCGTCATCGTCGCCGAGCGAGTCGGCCCGGGCACCCACCGAGGGTCCTTCCGTGGCATCGGGCTGAAGGGCGATCTCGCGGACCCGCGTCCGGACGCGCCTCTTGAGCGCGTGGCGGCAGGCATTCACCAGGATTCGGCCGGCCCAGGCGTCGAAGCGCTCCGGGTCGCGCAGCGTCGGCAGCTCGCGCCAGACCGAGATCAGGGCCTCTTGCACCGCGTCATGCGCCTCCGATTCGTCGCCCAGGATCGCCGTCGCCGTCCGGGTCATCGCCATGAGGCGTGCACCGGCCAACGCCGTGAAGGCGTCAAGGTCGCCATGTCGGGCTCGACCGACTAGATCCAGCTCCGTCACGCTTGGGCTCGGCGCCTCCTGTCCCAGATGAGTCCGGCCGATGGCCTGGGGTTCAGCCTAGTTCGCGAGGATCGGAACCTCGTCGGCCGTCCACAGCCGCTCACGAACCAGCTGAACCTGCTCGAGCGGCTGGCCGGCCGCTTCAGCGAGTGCCAGCAACAGCTCGTCGGGGCGGCCCGATGGGCCATCGGATGACGCGCGCAGGATCATGCGAACAACCAGGTCGTCAACCTCCAGGCCCAGGATCAGCGGCCGGAGGTCGTAGGCCTGGCGCTGCTCGGCGCCTTTGGTCCGGGTTCGATTGAGCCGTTTGGCCGCCAACAGCTCGCCGGCGGCCGTCGAGAGCTGGCCCGGCGTCGTGCCGGCCAGCACCGCCCGATGGCTCATGGCGTTGAGCACGGCGGGCAGCGACGGGGCATGCAGCCACACGTCGTAGAGGTCCACCAACCACAAACCGGCGGGCAGGGTGGCCGTCAGCGCCGACCGCAACCGGGCCAGCGGCCAGCGTTCGCCCAGGACGATATCGGCCAGGTCGTGCTCGGCGATCCGGCCCGGCGGCAGGGGCGCGGCAAATGCCAGGCGCGGCCGGGGTTTGGCCGCGGCACTCATGACCACCGGGACCCCGGCAGCGTCCAGCGCCGTCTCGAAGGCCCGGACGATCTCGGGCGGCCCGAGATCGAGGGCCGGCGCGTCGCGCCGGAATGCAATGCGCCAGCGCTGGACCGCTTCGACCATCCTGCTAGTCTGGCGGTCCGTGACTGCCACCGTTCTGTCCAGCACCACCCGCCGATGACCGATCGGCCCGACCTGTACAAGGTCCTCCAGGTGGACTCGGAGGCGGATCCCGAGGTCATCCAGGCGGCCTATCGGCGGCTCGCCCAGAAGTTCCATCCCGACCTCGCGACCGCGCCGGACGCCGCCGAGCGGATGGTCGCGATCAACGGCGCATGGGAAATCCTGGGCGATCCCAGCCGGCGGGCCAGGTACGATCTCGATCGAGCCGAGGCCCAGGCCGCGGCCGAAACGGCTGCCCGAACGGCCGCCCAGCCAGCCCAGGCTGCGGCCCGGGCGCCGGCCTCGGCGAGCCCAGCGGGTCATACGACACAACCAGCGGGTACGCCGCCGCCCGAGCCCGTGAGCAGCAACTGGACCACGGGTCGCTCGAACGTCGGCGGCGGCTACGACGAGCGTTCGATGCGCCGGGCCGATGGCGATGGTGCAGCCGGGCCGCCACCGGGCAAGCCCTCGGGCAGCCTCCTGAACTTCGGCCGGTACTCGGGCTGGTCGCTCGGCGAGATCGCCCGGCGGGACCTGGAATACCTCGAGTGGCTCGACCGGATGCCAATCGGCCGCTCCTATCGAGACGAGGTCGACCTGATCCTGCGCCAGGCCGGCCGCCGACGATCAGCCACCCGCGAGGACAAGCCCGGCCTCTTCCGCCGCCGCTGAGCGGTCTACCCAGCTCCGCCTCGCCCGAGTGCCCGGCGGATCACGACGCCCGAGGTTGAGCCCTGGGCGAGCAGGGTGAACAGCACGACGCCGTAGACGATCGCCGCGATCAACCCGCGGTTGGGCAGGTCGACCGGCAAGGACAGGACCAGGGCAACCGAAACGGCCCCGCGCAGGCCGGCCCAGAAGAGCACGTGCAGCCAGCCCAGCGGGATCACCGAGGCTCTACCGCGGGCCGCGACCCGGGCTGCCCCGCCGAGCAGGACATACACGACCAGCGCCCGCGAAACGAGGATCGCGACGATCGCCCAGGCGATTGGAACCAGGTCTGACAGGAGTACCTGGAGGTCGATCGCCAGCCCGATCAGCAGGAAGATCAGGGCGGTCAGCAGGAAAGCGATGAATTCCCAGACGAGGTCGATCGACTCGGCGGCCCGGAGGCTCAGCCCGTGGCGTCGACCATAGCCACCCAGGGTGACCCCGGCGGCCGTGGTGGCAATGATTCCCGAGCCGCCGAGCGCATCGGCGACCAGGTAGGCGCCATAGGCCAGGACGACCGAGATCGTCAGCTCGACCAGGTGGTCGTCGCTCAGGGCCAGGACGCGCGACGCGATCCAGCCCGCGACCGCACCGAGCAGGGCGCTGCCAATTGCCACGATCGCGAAGCGCAGCACACCCTCCAGGAGTGAGCTCGAGCTGGACGTACTCGCCGCCAGCGCGATCGTGAAGACCACGATCCCCGTCCCGTCGTTGAGCAGGCTTTCGGCCTCCACCGCCGTCGCCAGCCGCTCTGGCGCGTTCAAGCGCTTGAACGTGGCGATGACGGCCGCCGGGTCGGTGGCGGCGACCATCGCCCCGACGATGAAGGCCGACGAAAAGGCCAGCCCCGTTGCTGCCTGGAGGACCACGGCCACGATCAGGGCCACGATCAGGACCCCGGGCACGGCCAGGAAGAGCACGGCAATCAGCGATGGGCGCAGCTCGGCGATGTCGATCCGGAAGGCCGCTTCGAAGATCAGGCCGGGCAGGAGGACTGCCAGCACGAGTCCTGGAGTGATCGCCACACCCGCGCCGGGACGGACGATCCCCACGGCCAGTCCCAGCAGGACGAGTCCAACCGTGTACGGGACCCGGATCCGGCGAGTCACCAGGGCTACCAGTACCGCCGCCGCAAGGAGCGCGATGAAAACGCGGATCCCGGTGAGTGCCACGTCGTCGGTCATGAGCGCGAGTATGGGCGGGCGATCAGGCCGATTTTGGGCGTTGAATCACCACTCAGCCTTGGCCTGCCGGATGTTGATGCTCTGGAGGATCCCCAGGCCGATCGCCAGGCTGATCAGCGAGGCGCCGCCGCGGGTGATGAAGGGAAGGGGGATGCCGGTCACCGGCAGCAGGCCGATCACCATTCCCACGTTCACCACCACCTGGAACAGGATCATCGAGCCGATCCCGGCGGCGAAGATCGTGCCGAAGCGGTCCTGGGAGCGGTAGCCGGCCATCAGCACCCGCCACAGCAGGACCACGAACAGGACGAAGACCAGCAGTGCGCCCACGAATCCGAGCTCCTCGGCCAGCCGGGCGAAGGCGAAGTCGGTGTCGCCCACCGGCAAGAAGGCGAGAGCGTCCTGGGTGCCATTGGTCAGGCCCTTGCCGAACAGGCCGCCCGAGCCGACCGCGATCTGCGACTGAAGGACCTGATAACCGGCGCCCTGGGGATCGCTCGCCGGGTTCAGGAAGCCGGTCAGGCGCTGCTTCTGGTAGTCGCGCAGGAGGTAGGTCCAGGCGATCGGGATCATGGCGATCACGAACCCGGCCAGGACCGTGAGCCACTTCATGCTGGCCCCCGACATGAACAGCATCCCGGCCAGGATCCCGGCCAGGACCAGGGACGTCCCAAGGTCCGGCTGGAGCATCACCAGGGCCCACGTCGGAACCATCAGGAGGCAGGCCCCCAGGATCACCCGGATCGAGCCCAGGCGATCCTGGCGCACGGCCAGGTAGTTGGCCAGGACCACGATCATGAGGATCTTGGCCAGCTCGCTGAACTGGAACTGGAGCGGCCCGATGGCGATCCAACGAGCGGCCCCGCCGACGCCGGTGCCGATCACCAGGCTCAGCCCAAGCAGGCCCAGGTTCACGAAGTAGATCGGCCAGGCGAACGTCTTGAGCCACTTGTAGTCGAACACGGTGGCCGTGGTGAACACGATCACGGCGATGCCCGACCACATCAGGCCCCGCAGGAAGTTCGAGCTGGGATCGAGCGGGTTGACCCCGGTCACGACCGTGCTGCTGTACGACATTGCGAGGCCCAGCCCGGCCAGGAGCAGGGCATACATCGCAAGCTGGATGTCGTAGGCCCGCCAGTAGGCGCCAACCGACCGGGTCGCCCAGTCCTGGACCTTGGCCGGCTCGGCCTTGAACACGCCCATCAGCTAGTTGCCACCGTAGAAGTTGCCCTTTTGCATGAGCTCGAACTTGCGCAGGTCGTGGCGGACCCCGAAGTGGATCTGCAGGAAGTACTTGATCATCTCGGTGGCCGAGTTGCCGACGGTGTTGGCGTCCTCGTTGAACCCGATCACGGCCAGCTGCGAATCCGGCTTGGACACGTCGCCGTGGAGGGGGATGAAGCCGACGAACCAGTTGTGGTACGGCAGCCGACCCTGGGCATCGCGAACGCCGAACTCGGCAGTACCCGTCTTGCCCGCGATCACGAACGGCTCGGCGTCCAGGTTGTAGGTGTGGTGAGTGGTCACGACCATCCGGGCGGCGACCCGCATCGTGGCCAACACGCCGGCCGAGACCGGCAGCTTGTGGAGCACGATCGGGACGAACGGGCGGACGATCGCCCCATCGGGACCAGTGATCTCGCGCACGACCTGGGGCTGGTAGAGCGTCCCGCCGTTGGCCAGCGCGGCGTACGCGTTGAGGACCTGGAGCGGGGTGGAGGTGTCGAAGCCCTGGCCGATCCCGGCCTGGACCAGCTCGCCGGGGAGCATCGCCTGGCCGAACGTGTCCTGCTTCCACTTCTCGTCGGGCACGATCCCGGAGACCTCCCCGGGCAGGTCGATCCCGGTTGGTGCACCAAAGCCGAACTGGCGAGCCCAGTACGAAAGACGCTCGACGCCGAGCATCTGGGCAACCTGGTAGAAGAACGTGTCGCTCGAGTCCGCGAAGCCGTGCAGGATGTTGATCGCGCCAAAGCCGCGCTTGTTCCAGTCCCAGAACTTGTCCGGGCCGATCTGGATATAGGCGTGGGTCTGGACCAGGGTGGTGGTGGTTAGCTTCTTGTCGGCGAGGGCGCCCGTGCCACCAACCAGCTTGTACGTGGAGCCCTCCGGGAACTGGAGGTTGATCGCGTGGTTGAGCAGGGGCTTGTCGGGGTTGTTCAGGAGCGCCTGGAACTGGGCATTGCTGATGCCCTGGGCGAACTGGTTGTCGTCGTAGGTGGGCGTGCTGACCATGGCCAGGATCTCGCCGGTCTGGGGGTTCATCGCGATCAGGACGGCCGATTTGAGCTTGGCCGCGCGCATGGCCCAGTTGACCGCGGTCAGGGCCTGCTGCTGGAGCTTGGTGTCGAGGGTCAGGGTCAGCGAGTCGCCCGCGATCGGCTGGCTGTCCGTTGACAGGACCTGGATCTGGCGACCCGTTGCGTCGCGCTGGATGGTCTCCATCCCGTAGGTGCCCCGCAGCTGTGTCTCGTACTGGGCTTCCACGCCGGCCCGCCCGATCAGGTCATCGGGCAGGTAGCCCACGGACTTGAGCTGTTTGAGGGTCGCGGCATCGATCGCCCCGGTGTAGCCCAGGACGCTGCTCAGGAGCGAGCTCTGGGTGTAGTGACGGAGGGCGTCGACGGACACCTCCACGCCGGGCAGGGCCAGGTGCTCCTCGGCGATCAGGTTGGCCGTTTCGATCGGGACGCCCTGGGCGATCCGAACGAGGTCGAAGGTGGAACCGGGGTTGCCGTCAATCGAGGCGTTGATGTCGGCCGGGTCCATCTTGAGCAGGGCGGCCAGCTGGGCCACCACGGTGGCGCGCTGCGAGAAGGGCAGGTCCGACGGCCGAATCTTGACCGAATAGCTGGGCAGGTTGGCCACCAGGAGGAGCCCGTTGCGGTCGTAGATCAGGCCCCGGGTTGACGGAATCGCCTGCTGGAAGGTGCTGTTGCTCACGGCCAGCTTCTGGTAGGTCTGGGCGCTGACCAGCTGGAGGTAGACCATCCGGGCGGTGAGGCCGCTGATGGCGATCAGGGCGGCGATCCCGAACGCGATGAACCGGACGAGCTGGCGCTCGCGACCGGGCCGTTCGTCGACCATGCCTGGGGCTACCAAGCGACCCGCTCACGTTCGGCAAGGCGCTTATGGAGGGCGGCCGCCAGGGGTGCCACGATCGCGGCGATGGCCGTCGAGTAGATGGCGCCGGGCAGGATGAGCTGGATCGGGTCGCCCACGTCCAGCCGGCCGCGGAGAGCAGCAAACATCGCCAGGAAGAGCAGGTCGGTCACGAATGTCAGGACGAAGATCAGGACGATCGGCGTGACGATCAGGCCGCGCTGGATCAGGCGGCCGAGCACGGCGGCGATGCCCGTCGAGACGAGCAGGGTGAAGGCCGTCAGGCCGACTGGTCGCGGGGCCAGTAGATCGATCATCAAACCGCCGACGAATGCGAGCGTCATCCCCGCCTCGGTGCTCCACACGAAGGTGGCGATGACGGCGACGACGAGAAGGAGATCGGGATAGGCCCCGGCGATGCCGAGGTACGGGACGATGGTCAGCTGCAGGACCGCAGCCACCACGGCTCCCACCGCGGCGAGTGTCAGACTCATCTGGCGCGATCCTCGGCGAGGTGCCTGGCCACTTGCCGGTGATCAAAACTAGGCGTCGACCGAGGTTGCGGCTCCGGCCCCGCAAGTATACCGACCCCTTCCAAATCGAGGCAATCGTGCGCAAATCGGGTTGCCTGGCGACGCCCGCGCCAGCGGGAGCCGGCCGCCGGAGCGGCTCCGAAGTTCTGAAATAGCAGCCCGGACGCTGGTATACAAAGAAAATGGGTCGTCGCGACCGGTCGCGCCTGGCTTGGACACCCGAATCCACGCACGATTCGGCTCGCCAGGCTTGCTGCACCGCTCGATATCGCGCTCAATCTTCACGTAGCAGCACTGCAGCAGATATTTCAGAACTATTGGGCCACCTACCGGGCGTTTCGACCTTAGCGCGAGCCGGCAATCGCTTGGCCTCGATCGAGAGCGCAGAGGCCTACATCGGGCGCTTCTAGGCGGGACCTCGCCACCGTTTCACGTGAAACATCCGTGCAGCGGCGAGTAACCACGAGGTGAGAGCCGTCAGGCAGAGTTGGCGCAGGCCGCTGCAAGCCTTCCGGTCCGCCTCGACGATCCGAGTCACGCTCAGCAGTCAAGGCCGAGAGGGTCTCGTTTTGGTAGAATGGATGAGCGTGAATGACATCGGACCAGGGCACTAGGTGGGCCAGACAATCGCCTGCGCCAACCAAAAAGGTGGCGTCGGAAAGACGACGACGGTGGTAAATCTTGCCACCGATCTCGCCCTCTCCGGTGACCGCATCCTGGTCATCGATCTGGACCCCCAGGGCAACGCCACGAGTGGGCTGGGCGTCGACCGACGAACGGTGAAACGTTCAATCTACGACGTCCTGGTGGACGGAGCCGGCATCGCCGACGCGGTGCTTCGGATCGAAAACGCAGGCCTGGACCTCGTTCCATCGGCGCCGGCACTGGCCGGAGCCGAGGTAGAGCTCGCTGCCATGAACAGTCGCGAGCGCCGGCTGGGCCGCGCGATTGCTCCGATCGTGAACGATTACGACCTCATTCTCGTCGACTGCGCTCCGTCGCTCGGACTCCTGACGGTCAACGCCCTGACGGCGGCCGACTCGGTGCTCATCCCGCTCCAGTGCGAGTACTACGCCCTCGAGGGTCTCGGCCAGCTCATCGGAACTATTCATCTCGTCCGCGATCACTTGAACCCGCGGCTTACGATCCAGGGAGTCCTCCTGACCATGTTCGACGCCCGGACGAACCTCTCGGCGGAAGTTCGCGCCGAAGTTCGCCGCCACATGGGCCCAGCGGTCTACGACACGCTGATCCCCCGGAGCGTCCGGCTGTCCGAAGCGCCGAGCCATGGCCTGCCGATTGCCCTGTACGAAGCCGAGTCGAAGGGTGCCAAGGCGTATGGCGCGTTCTCCCGGGAATTCCGCGCCCGACTCGGAGTAGCCGCCACCGCAGCCAACCACCACCCGGGCACGAATCGTGAGCCAGTTCCGGTGATGGCCCACACAGCGGTGGTCCAATGAGCGCGCGGGCAGCTGGTCCGGCACTGGGCCGAGGACTGTCGGCGCTGATCCCGACCCGCGACGACGCAGCCGCCGGATCGAATGAGATCCTGCTCAGCGAGATCCACGAGAACCCCAATCAGCCTCGCCGGGACGTGGCCCACGCCAATCTCGAGGCGCTGGCAACGAGCATCACCGACCACGGGGTCCTCCAGCCGATCCTCGTGACCGAAACGCTCGACGGCTATCGGATCGTCGCCGGCGAACGGCGCGTCCAGGCGGCTCGGCTGGCCGGTCTCGAACGGATCCCGGCGGTCATCCGCCAGCTGGCTGATCGCGAGCAGCTAGAGCTGGCGCTGGTCGAGAACGTCCAGCGCGAGGACCTCAACCCGATCGAGGAAGCCAACGCGTTCCGCCAGCTGGCCGACGAGTTCGGCCTGACCCAGGACGAGATCGCCCGGCAAGTTGGCCGCGCTCGGAGCACGATCACCAACACCCTGCGCCTGCTCGAGCTCGACGACGGGGTCCAGGCCGCGGTCGCCGATGGGCGCCTGAGTGAAGGGCACGCCCGAGCACTGGTTGGCCTGCCGCCCGTCCAGCAGCTCCACCTGGTTTCAACGATCGTGGACAACGGGCTGTCTGTCCGCCAGGCCGAGGAGCTGGCCCGGCGCCTCAGGGAGCCCCGCTCGACCACGGAACCCACGACAAAACGGTCCGATCCCGATCTCGAACGGGTCGAGGACGACCTGAGGAATGCCCTTGGGACCAAGGTCTCGGTGGCACGGGGCAGAAAAGGCGGTCGAATCGTGATCGAGTACTACACCGACGAAGACCTTGGACGGTTGTACGACCGCCTGACCGGAGGACCTGCGTGACCAAGGCCGCTGTCAAGAGCGCCAAGAGCGGATCTGACTACAACGCCGAGAGCATCCAGATTCTCGAGGGGCTCGAGGCCGTCCGGAAACGCCCGGGCATGTACATCGGCTCGACCGACGCGCGCGGCCTCCACCACCTCGTCTGGGAAGTCGTCGACAACTCGATTGACGAGGCGATGGCCGGCTACGCCACCAAGATCACCGTCAGCATCGCGAATGACGGCATGGTGACCGTGCAGGATGACGGTCGGGGCGTACCGGTTGGTCGCCACAAGAGCGGCATGGACGCCCTCGAGGTGGTTCACACGATCCTGCATGCCGGCGCGAAGTTCGAGCAGGGCGGCTACAAGGTCTCGGGCGGCCTGCACGGCGTGGGCGTCAGCGTGGTCAACGCCCTGTCCGAGTGGATGCGCGTCGAATCTTCCCGCGATGGCTTCATCTGGTCGCAGGAATACGCCCGCGGCAAGCCCACGACCAAGGTGGTCAAGGTGGGACCCGCTGGGACCCGCAAGGGCACGACGACCAGCTTCCGGGCGGATCCCGAGATGTTCCAGGAGACCGACTACTCGTTCGAGACCATCTCCCAGCGCCTGCGCGAGTCGGCCTACCTCAACAAGCGGGTGTGGATCACGTTCATCGACGAACGCAACGACCGCGAGCGCTCGTTCTACTTCGAAGGCGGCCTGATGTCCTTTGTCCGGCACATGAACCGGAACAAGGATGTGCTCACCCAGCGCCCGATCTATGTCGAGCGCAAAGAGGGCAACACGGTCGTGGAGGTGGCCCTCCAGTACAACGACAGCTACACCGAGAACGTGCTCGCGTTCGCCAACAACATCAACACCGTCGACGGCGGCACCCATGTCACCGGCTTCCGGGCGGCCCTGACCAGCTCGCTCAATGACTGGGCGCGCAAGGCCGGGATCCTCAAGGACTCGGATTCGAACCTGAGCGGCGACGACGCCCGTGAGGGCCTCACGGCCGTGATCAGCGTCAAGCTGCCCGAGCCCCAGTTCGAGGGCCAGACCAAGGCCAAGCTGGGCAGTGCCGAGGTCAAGGGCCAGGTCCAGGCCGTCCTGGCCGACGGGCTGATCCAATATCTCGAGGAGAACCCGGGCGACGGGCGCAAGATCATCGACAAGTGCCTGACCGCGTCCCGCGCTCGCGAGGCCGCCCGCAAGGCGCGCGACCTGGTCCTGCACAAGGGCGCTCTCGACGGCCTGTCCCTGCCGGGCAAACTGGCCGACTGCCAGGAACGCGACCCAGAGCGCAGCGAGATCTTCATCGTTGAGGGCGACTCGGCCGGCGGCTCAGCCAAGCAGGGTCGCGACCGACGCTTCCAGGCGATCCTGCCGTTGCGCGGCAAGGTCCTCAACGTGGAGAAGGCCCGCCTCGACCGGATCGTGGCCAGCGAGAACGTGCGGCCGCTGATCATTGCCCTGGGAGCCGGGATCGAGGGCATCGGCGACAGCTTTGACCTGACCAAGCTGCGCTACCACCGGGTCATCATCATGACCGACGCCGACGTCGACGGGGCCCACATCCGGACCCTCCTGCTGACCCTCTTCTACCGGCATATGCCCCTGATGATCGAGGCCGGCTACCTGTACATCGCCCAGCCGCCGCTGTACCGGGTGAGCACGGGCAAGGTCACCAAATATGCCCAGACCGAGAAGGAACGCGAGACGATCGTCAAGCAGATGAACGCCAAGAACGTCTCGGTCCAGCGTTTCAAGGGCCTCGGCGAGATGAACGCCGAACAGCTCTGGGAGACGACCATGAACCCGGAGACTCGCACCCTGCTCAGGGTGGACAGCGAGAATGCCGCGGCCGCCGACGAGATCTTCACGATGCTCATGGGCGAGAAGGTCGCGCCACGCAAGGACTTCATCAAGTCCGAGGCACGCAAGGTCCAGAATCTTGACATCTGAGGTCCGCTCACCGGTGGGCGTCCCGTCCTTTGAGTTCGCGCCGCACAACTGCTTTGCCTGCGGTGAGCTGAACGAACACGGCCTGCACCTCGCGCTCCACCTGGAAGAGCGCCGGTCGTGGTCGGAATTCGTGCTCCCGGACCGCTTCGAAGGCTGGATGGGCGTGACCCACGGCGGGATCATCGCCACGATCATGGACGAGGTCATGGCCTGGTCCCTGGCCTCCGAGAACAACTGGGGTGTGACTGCGCGCTTGACGATCGACTACAAGCGTCCCGTTCCGGTGGGCAGCCAGGTCCGTGCCGAGGGCTGGATCGTGCGCAGCCGGCGCCGCCTGGTCGACACCGCCGGCCAGATCCTCGATGCCCAGGGCACCGTGCTGGCCACGGCCCAGGCGATCTACATGGCCGCCAACGAGGAACGCAAACGCGAGCTGTTCGAGCGCTACAGCGTCCGGGTCCGGAACGGCTCGGGCGCATGACGAGCCAGTCAGAGATCACCGCCCGGGCCGTGGCCTTCGTCGCCGATCGCAAACCGGCCGCCGAACAGCTGGGCGCCCAGCTGGCCGAGCTGACCAGCGATCCCGACGCGTTCGCTCGGGCATTGGCCGCGGGCTTCGCCGGGCTGGCCGATCCCGAGTACCACGAAGGTGAGCACCGCATCGCGCCGGGCCTGGGCGCGACCTACGGGGTGCGCTGGCCGCTGAGCGCTGCCGTTGATCGAGGCTTTCGCGAGGCGACCCGGGGCGAGCGGCCGTCGGGCTACCTGGAGCTGGCCGACCGCCTCTTCGCGGAGCGCGAGCTCGAGCCGCGCTGGTTCGCCTTCGGACTGCTTGACCGGCTCCTGCCGGTCGACCCCGAACGGGCCTGGCAGCTCCTTCGCCGGGCCGCCCGCGAAGCCGCCGACTGGATCACGGTTGACACGCTGGCCCACCCCTACGGCCGAGGAATCCTCCTGGAGACGTATCGCTGGGCTGAGCTTGAGCAGCTCGTCTACTCGTCGTCCGAATGGGAGCGCCGCCTGGTCGGCTCAACCATCGCCACGACGCCGTTCGTGGACCATCACCTGGGTCGCGACCGGCAGATCGCCGTCCACGGACTCGGGCTGATCGGCAGCCTGATTGGTGACGCCGAGCCGAACGTCCAGAAGGCGCTGGCCTGGGCCCTGCGCTCGCTCGTCCTGGTGGACCCCGAGGCCGTCCTGGCCTTTGTTGAGCGTGAGGCGGCCCACGCCGCGGCCACCGACGACGGCCAGCGAGCGTGGGTCCTGCGCGATGTCCTGGTCAAGCTGCCGGCCGCTCCGGCCGAGGCACTCAAGGCCCAGCTCGGGACCATCCGCCGCCGCGCCGGCGCTCCAGCAACGTCCGAAGCCGCGGCGTTGGGTGCCCACGAGGCAGCCCGCGTTGCCAGCCCAGTTTGAGCCGCCCGGGAGATCCTGAGAAGTGACCGACGACATCGGCGATATCCGCTCCATCCGGATCGAAGACGAGATGCGGGTGAGCTACCTCGATTACGCGATGAGCGTGATCGTCTCGCGCGCCCTGCCCGATGTCCGCGACGGTCTCAAACCCGTCCATCGCCGGATCCTGTACGCGATGGGCGAGATGGGTCTGTCCTCGGGATCGTCCTATCGCAAGTGCGCCGCGATCGTCGGCGACGTGATGGGCAAGTACCACCCGCACGGTGACTCGGCGATCTACGACGCCCTGGTCCGGATGGCCCAGGACTTCTCGATGCGCTATCCGCTGGTCGACGGCCAGGGCAACTTCGGCTCGGTCGACGGCGACAGCGCGGCCGCCATGCGCTACACCGAGGCCCGCCTGACGGCGATCGCGGCCGAGCTGCTGGCCGACATCGACAAGGAAACCGTCGACTTCGTGCCGAACTACGACGGCACCCAGCAGCAGCCCGCGGTGCTCCCGGCGCGCCTGCCCAACCTGCTGATCAACGGCTCATCGGGCATCGCCGTGGGCATGGCCACCAACATCCCGCCCCATCACCTGGGCGAGGTCGTCGACGCCACGATCGCCCTGATCGATGACCCCGAGAAGACGATTGACGACCTGGCCGGGCTGGTCCTGGGTCCGGACTTCCCGACCGGCGGCACGATGTACCGCTACGAGACCCGGCGCAACGCGATCACCGGCGAGATGGAGACCATCGACGCGATCCGCGAGATGTACGCCCACGGCCGGGGCCGAGTCGTGGTCCGGGCGCAGGTCGCCTTCGAGGAGAACAACAAGGGCCGGACCGCGATCATCGTCACCGAGCTGCCCTACCAGGTGAACAAGGCCAGCCTGATGGAGAAGATCGCCGAGCTGGTCAAGACCAAGCGGATCGACGGGATCAGCGACCTGCGCGATGAATCGGACCGCGACGGCATGCGCATGTACATCGAGCTCAGCCGCGACGCCAACCCGCACAAGGTCCTGAACAACCTGTTCAAGCACACCCCGATGTCGTCGGCATTCAACATGAACATGCTGGCGCTGGTCGACGGCGCGCCCCAGACCCTGTCCCTGAAGTCGGTCCTGCAGCACTACATCGAGCACCGCCGCGAGGTGATCCGGCGCCGGACCGAGTTCGACCTGGGCAAGGCCCGGGCCCGGGCGCACATCCTGGAGGGCCTCAAGATCGCCCTCGACCACCTCGACGAGGTGATCCGGACGATCCGCGAGTCGGCCGACGTGGACACCGCCCGCAACAACCTGATGACCCGCTTCACCCTGTCCGAGCTGCAGGCCCAGGCCATCCTGGACATGCGCCTGGCCCGGCTGGCCGCACTCGAGCGCAAAAAGATCGAGGACGAGTACCTGGGCGTGATCCAGCTCATCGCCGAGTTGGAGGACATCCTGGCCAACCCCGGCCGGGTCCTCTCGATCATCAAGGATGAGCTGACTGAGCTCAAGCGCAAGTACGCCGGCGAGCGCCGGACCCGGATCGTCGACGACTCCAGCCGGGAGATGACCGACGAGGACCTGATCGCGAACGAGGACGTGGTGATCACGGTCAGCGGCCGGGGCTACGTCAAGCGCCAGCCCATCGCCACCTACCGTCGCCAGCATCGAGGCGGCAAGGGGATCATCGGCCACGTGACCCGCGAGGAAGATGCGGTCGAGCACCTGCTCGTCGCCAACACCCACGACTGGGCCCTCTTCTTCACCAACCGCGGCCGGGTCTTCAGCAGCAAGGTCCACACGATCCCGGATGCCAGCCGCCAGGCCAAGGGCATCCCGATCATCAACCTGCCGGGCGTCCAGGTGGAAGCCCGCGAAGTGCCCATGGCCACGATCACCCTCAAGGACTTCCGCGAGTCGAAGTACCTGGTCCTCGCCACCAAGCACGGGATCATCAAGAAGACGCCGCTCGAGCAGTTCGAGAAGGTCCGCTCGTCGGGGATCATCGCGATCACCCTGGACGAGGACGACGAGCTGGCCTGGGTCGACGTTGCCTCGGGCTCGGACGACATCATCATTGCCACGGCCCTGGGCAAGATCGCCCGGTTCCACGAGGACGAGGTCCGGCCGGCGGCGTGATCGGGATCCGGCTTGCTCGCAAGGGCGACGAGGTCATCTCGATGAGCGTGGTCCAGCCCGATGCGGACCTGCTCGTGCTGACCGAGACGGGCTATGGCAAGCGGGTGCCCCTGACCGAGTTCCGGGTCAAGCATCGCGGCGGGCAGGGCGTGGGCCTGATCTCGCTCGAGGGCCGCAAGACGGGCAGCGTCGCGGCGGTCCAGCAGGTGACCGAACAGGACGACGAGTTGTTCCTGATCAGCTCCGGCGGGCAGGTCATCCGGACCGAGACGAACACGATCAACCGCTACAGCAGCAGCGCCCGGGGGGTCATCGTGATGCGCCTGGCCGAGGGCGACCGGGTCGTCGCGATCGCGGCCTTCCGCGAAGGGCTGGCGGAGGGCGATGGTCTCGACGACAATGACAGCCCGGAGGGTACGCCACCGACGGGCACACCCGCGTCCTGACCCCAGGTCCGGTGACGATTCTCGGCGGAGGAGAGCCTCCCGTGTACTCGGATCACTTCGATATCTACACGGGCAATGCCAACCCGGACCTGGCCCGCAAGATCTGCCGCTACCTGGACGTTGAGCTGGGCAAGGCCGAGGTCTTCCAGTTCGCCAACGAGAACATCTTCGTCAAGATCCTGGACAACGTCCGCGAGAAGGACGTCTTCCTGATCCAGCCCACCTCGCACCCGGTCAACCAGTCGATCATGGAGCTGCTGATC
>JBBRIV010000005.1:0-27640 GCA_038220425.1 Candidatus Limnocylindrales bacterium | reverse complement strand
GCCGACCATCAGGAGATCCGATGTCAGGTCGCTGGTCATGATTGCCCCATCGATTCGGCGGTCGATTCGACCGCATCTGAGGTGAGCCGCTCGACCACGTTGACCAGCGTCTCCAGGGCAAATGGCTTGGGCAGGTAGCCCGCGATGTGCAGCTCGCGCAACCGGGCAGGATTCACGGCGACAGCGCTGGCGATGACGATCGCCGGGTTGCCGGCGGCGGCCAGGAGCGAGCTCCGGGCAACCGCCCAGCCGGTTTCGCCGGGCAGGTTGATGTCGAGCACGATCAGCCGCGGACGGAGGCCGTCACGCAGGGCGTCGAGGGCCGCCTCGGCGGTCTCGGCGACGAGCACGTCGTAGCCCAGGGCGCGCAGGTGGCGCTGGAGGATTCCGGCCAGGGTCTCGTCATCCTCGACCAGCAGGATCGAAGCCGCACTGCCCCTGGCAAGGTCAGCCACGGTCATCGCGGCCTGCGCTCCGGACCACCCGGATGTCGCAACCGGCCTCGTCAGTCCGCCACAACGGCTCCAGGATCACCCCGGCGGCCAGGGCAGCCGGGGTCGCCTGCTCCAGCAGGGCCGGCCCGAATTCGAGTCCGATCAGAGTCATTCCCGGGGCGCCGCCGCCGGCGATCATCCGGATGGCGCCGGCCACAAGCTCGAGCTCGCGGTCGATCGACCGTTCGCTCGTGCGAAATCCCGGCTGCGCAACGTCGCTCATGTCCTGACCATCACATGGCCTACCAAGAGGCCAGCCGTCAGGGACTTCGCGCGGACCTCAATAACGGCTCAATCCGTGGCGGCGCTCAAGTCGAGATCCAGGGCCAATCCGCCCAACTCACTTCGCCGGGCGCTGATCTGGCCGCCCATCGTCTCAACCAGGCCGCGGACCACGGCCAGACCGATCCCGGTTCCGCGCCGGGCACCTTCGCCCGAAATAGGCACACGGTAGAACTTCTCGAAGAGGCGCGGCAGGGCCTCGGTTGGTACGCCCGGCCCGGCATCCTCGATGGTCAGCGCGATTCGGCCGGTGCCCGGATCGTGGGCGCTGATCCGAATGGTCACCCCTGGCCCGGCGTAACGCGCGGCGTTCTCCAGGAGGTTGGTCAGGACCTGGTCGATGAAGACCTCGTCGACGTCCACCGGTGGCAGGTTGGCCGCGATGCGGACTTCGACCGATCGCCGTCCCAGGACAGGGGCCAGGCGCCCGAGAACGTCCTCGACGACGTCCTGGAGGACGAAGGCTGCCCGTTGGGCGACGAGGCCGCCGGCCTCGATTCGGCTCAGGTCCAGGATGTTCGAGACGAGCCGATTCAGGCGCTCCGCCTCGCGATCGATCGACGCGGCGGTTGCTCGTTGCTCGTCCACGGGCCAACTGACGGCAGGGTCCATCAGGCTGCCTGCGGCGGCCCGGATCGAGGCCAGGGGCGTGCGCAGATCGTGCGAGACGGAGTCGAGCAGGGCGCTCTTGAGGGCATCACTCCGGCGGGCAACCTCCAGGCTGGTCGCCTCTTTCAAGAGCCGATCGCGTTCGAGTGCCCGGCTAAGCTGATCGGCCGCTGCCGCGAGAACTCGCGTCTCCGGCCGTTCGGGGAGGCCGGCCTGAGTGGTTCGGCGGGCCCAGATTGAACCGAACGTGGTGTCGATCGAGGTAATCGCCACGCGCAGGGTGAGCATGGCCGGTGCGCTCGAACCGGCACCACTCGAGGGGCTGCCCGGTACGTGGACCCGAACCCACTCGGCGGGCTGGTCGCCCGGGGTCCGGCGCAGGACAAGGTGGACCGCCGGGGTGACCGGGGGCGGAGCTGGCCCGGTATCGGCCGCGATCCGCTCGTTTCTGCCGACTCCCCCGACCTCGATCCAGACGCGTTCCATGCGCGTCTCTACCCGGAGCAGCTCTGCGATCCGAATCATCGCCGTGGCTGCGGCCTGAGTGGTGGCAAGCTCACGACTGATCTGGAACAGGGCCCGGGTCACCCGCTCGCGGGTCTCGGCCTCACTGGCCCGGTCACGCTGGTCGCCGGCCAACCGTGCGCAGACCACTCCCACGACCAATAGCAGGATGAGGTTGAACCATTCTTCGACCGTCGAAACGGTCAGGGTGAAGCGCGGGGCGACAAACAAGAAATCGTAGAGCACGAACGCGGCGATCGACCCACCGACGGCCGCCCGGGTGCCGAACGCAACTGCCAGGGCCACGATCGCGAGCAGGTAGGCAGCGGATGGGTTGGCCACCTTCAGCCAGGTTTGGAGGATGGCCACCAGGGCGCTGGCCGCAGCCAACGCCCCGAGTTCGCCAAGCAGGACCGTGCCGGTCTGGCGCATTCGGCGGACGGCCAGGTCTGCCCGCCCGGGCAGCGTCTGCTCCGGATCAGCCATTGTCGCTTCGGTCATCGGGCGGCTCGACCCGGTAGCCGACCCCGGGCTCGGCCCGGATGATAGTGCCAGCACCCGCCTCGGTGAGCTTGGCGCGGAGCCGGCTGACGTAGACGTGCAGGTAGTGCGATTCCTGGGCGTAGGCCTCGCCCCACACGGCCCGCAGCAGCCGTCCCCGGGTGACCACACTGCCCGCCCGGCTCAGGAGGACCTTCAGCAACTCATATTCGCGGGGCGTGAGGTCGATCCGGCGCCCCTCGACATCGACCTCGCGTCGGGCGACATCGAGAGTCACCGAGCCCACGGTGAGGCGGCCGGCGGCGTCCGCCAGGGGACCGGCCGCGCGTCTCAACAGGGCCGCGATCCGAGCCCGCAGTTCGCTCATCCCGAACGGCTTGGTCAGGTAGTCGTCAGCGCCCTGGTCCAGGGCTGTCACCCGATCGCGCTCGTCGCCCCGCGCCGACAGCACAAGGATGGGCGTGGCAGCCTCGCGCCGGACCTGCCGGATGACGGCCAGGCCATCCCGGTCGGGCAGGCCCAGATCCAGCAGGATGAGGTCGGGCCGGCGAGAAGCCCAGGCACGCAGGCCCTCGGCGGCAGTCCCAGCCTGGTCAACCTGGTGGCCATGGCCAACGAGATTCACGGCCAGGCCACGCCGAGTCGACTCGTCGTCCTCAATCAGCAGGAGGAGCGCCCCGCCAACTTCAATCATCGGCTCATCGTACGGCGGCCGGATCGGCCACGGACGCGGTGGTACCGTGCGAGATAGACCGGCGAACCTTCATCAACGGCCCCCTGGAGGACTCATGCGCTCGAACCGACGGCCGGCCGGCCTGGCCGACGATCTCGCGATCAATCCCATGTTCACCCAGGAGACCCAGCAGAAGCCGGTGCCGCGCGACCGGTTTCCGGGCCGGGGGATGCTGCCCGACACCGCCTATCAGCTGATCCACGACGAGCTCCTCCTGGACGGCAACTCGCGCCAGAACGTGGCCACCTTCGGGACCACCTGGATGGAGCCCCAGGCCCAGGCCCTGATGGCCGAGACGCTCGACAAGAACATGATCGACAAGGACGAGTACCCCCAGACGGCCGAGCTCGAAACGCGCTGTGTGCGGATGCTGGCCGACCTGTGGCATGCCCCCAGCGTGGGCGTGCCGGGCGTCTCGACGGTCGGCTCGTCGGAGGCCTGCATGCTCGGCGGCCTGGCCCTCAAACGGCGCTGGCAGGAACGCCGGAGGGCGGCCGGCCTGCCGGTCGATCGGCCCAACATGGTCGCGGGGGCCAACGTCCAGGTCGTCTGGGACAAGTTCTTCAACTACTTCGAGGTCGAGCCCCGGCTCGTCCCGCTCGAAGGCGACCGGCTCCACCTGGGTCCGGCCGAGGCCGCCGCCCTGTGCGACGAGAACACGATCGGGGTCGTCGGCATCCTGGGCTCCACCATGGACGGCAGCTACGAGCCGATCGCCGAGATCGCGGCCGCCCTCGACGACCTCCAGGCGCGGACTGGCCTGGACATCCCGATTCATGTCGACGGCGCCTCAGGCGCGATGGTCGCGCCCTTCCTCGAACCCGACCTGGCCTGGGACTTCCGGTTGCCCAGGGTCGCCAGCATCAGCACGTCCGGCCACAAGTACGGACTCGTCTATCCCGGGGTGGGCTGGGTGATCTGGCGCGACCAGGCCGTCCTGCCCGAGGATCTCATCTTCCATGTCAACTACCTGGGCGGCGACATGGGCACGTTCACCCTGAACTTCTCGCGGCCGGGTTCGCAGGTGGTCGCCCAGTACTACTCGTTCCTGCGCTTGGGCGTTGAAGGCTATCGGCGCGTCCAGCAGACCTGCCGGGACGTGGCCATGCGCCTGGCCGCCGGGGTGGCGGCGATCGGTCCGTATGAGCTGTTGAGCCGGGGCAACGAGCTGCCCGTGTTCGCCTTCAGGCTCAAGGACGAGGTCACGAATTTCAGCGTCTTCGACGTCTCCCGTCGGATGCGCGAGCGCGGCTGGCAGGTTCCTGCCTACACGATGCCTCCCAACCGGGAGGACCTGGCGGTCCTCCGGGTGGTCGTCCGCAACGGCATGTCGAGCGACCTTGCCGCGATGTTCCTGGCCGACCTCGTGCGCTTCACCGGGGAGCTCCAGCACCAGCCTGCCACCGGTGTCCACGCCGAGAAGACCTTCCGCCACTGACCGGGTGACCTTCGGGGCTGGCCCGAAGTACCACCGGAGAGGGGCGCGGGCCGTCAGTCGATGGCACGCTTCGGACGTAATGCAGACGTGGGCCGATAAGGTCATCCGACGGTGACCCCGTCGAGCGCAACGGAGTCCGCCGACGGCCGTGGCCCTGGTCGGCGGGCCCGGACTGAGCGCGCCTCGGGCCTCCAGTCGAGCAACCTCCAGGCAGCGATCCCGGCCTGGCTGCTGGCCGTCGTCGCCCTGGGCATCTACGCCGCCGTGCGCCTGCTGGCCGGACTGTATGACCCGTTCGGGATTGGCCTGGCGGCCGTGCCCCTGTTCATTGCCTCGATCTTCCTGGGCCGGGCCGGGGCCAGCCTGGTCATCCTGGCGATCGTTGCCCTGACCGTCGGGCCCATCCTCCTGACCGATGCCTGGAACGTGCTCGACTGGAGCACCCTGGCCGAGCTGGCCGTCCTGGGCCTGTCGGCCGTGCTGGTCCGCCTGGGGTTCCGACGGATCGCCGCCAGCGATGCCTCTCGAGCAGCGCGCGAGGCCCGCCTCAACGACCGGATCGAGTCGGTCCTGGGGATCGCCCAGCGGCTGACGACAAGCCTGGATCGCGACGAGGTCTTCCGGCTGATCGTGAACGAGATGAACCGGGCCGTGGTGACCGACGCAACAACGATCCGGATCCGTCGCGGCGACCGGTTGGAGCTGGTCGCGTGGGCCGGCCTGACTGACGAGATTGCCGCCCAACTACCCGACCTGACGACGAGCGAGGACTGGTTCCAGGCCGTCGAGCAGACTCGCCGGCCGTGGTCGCGCGACGATGTGGCCTCCGACCGGCGAGGCGAGGCCGGGCGGCTGCGCTATCAGCGCTACGACCCCGTCGTCGAGATCGGTGCCGAGCTGGTGGTGCCGCTCCTCCAGGACGACCACGTCATCGGGGTGATGAGTGCCGTCTCGTACGAGCGCCGGGCCTGGACGCCGGGCGACATCGAATTTGCGGAGGCGATCGCGACCCACGCCTCGATCGCCATCCACAACGCCGACCTGTTCGGCGAGGCCCAGGTCCGCGCCGCCCAGCTGGCCGTGCTCCAGGCCGCCTCGGCTCGTATGAGCCGCCAGAACACGATCGAATCAGTCGGCCGGGCGATCGTCGAGGAGATCCGCCAGATCATCGATTACCACAACTGCCGGGTGTACATGGTCGACGAGACCAATGAGCTCGTCCCGATCGCGGTCGAGGGCAAGGTGGGTGCCTACGAGCAGGTCGACTTCGAGCTCCTCCGGACCCGGCTGGGCGAAGGCTTCACCGGTTGGGTTGGCCTGCATGGCCTGGCCCTCCTGGTCAATGACGCGAACAGCGACCCGCGCGGGGCGACCATCCCGGGCACCGACGAAGTCGACGAGTCGATGGTGGTCGTGCCGATGCGCTACGACGAGCGGGTCAGCGGCGTGATCACCCTGTCCAAGCTGGGCCTCAACCAGTTCGACGAGGACAACCTGCAGCTGCTCTCGATCCTGGCCGACCAGGCCGCGACCGCCGTCGAATCGGCCCGCCTGCTGACCCGCAGTGAGCGCCTGGCCCAGGAGCTGCGAGGGTTGCTGGACATGAGCAGCGCCCTGTCCGAGAGCCTCGATCCGCGCCAGGTGGCCGACCTGATCGCCCGCCACCTGGCGACGGCGATGGACGTCGAGCGTTGCGGGATCAGCTACTGGGAGCGGGCGACCGACCGGATCCTGACCTGGGGCTACTGGCCGCCGGGCGACCTCGACGCGATTGAGCCGCACTTCGACATCAGCGACTACCCCGAAACGCGCCGGGTCCTGGAGCGCCAGGTCACGGCCGTCATCGACACCCATGACCCGCTGGCCGACCGGGCCGAGGTGGCCTACCTGGTCCAGACCGGCGACCGGATGCTGGCGATGCTGCCGCTCGTGGCCAAGGGCACCGCGATCGGCCTGGTCGAGCTGACCTCGGCCACCCAGAAGCGATTTGACGCCACCCGCCTGGAGCTGGCCCAGACGATGGCCAACGAGGCCGCCATGGCCCTCGAGAATGCCCGCCTCTACGAGGACGCCCGCAAGCTGGCCGACCGGGATCAGCTGACCGGCTTCTTCAACCACCGCTACTTGCACGAGCGACTGGGCGAGGAAGTCGTCCGCTCGCAACGCTCGAAGACGCCCCTGTCGGTCCTGATGATCGACCTGGATGGCTTCAAGCTGGTCAACGACACGTTTGGCCACCTCTTTGGCGACCGCGTCCTGGCCTGGCTGGCCGAGCAGCTCCGGACCACCCTGCGGGCTTCCGACATCCCGGCCCGCTATGGGGGCGACGAGTTCGCGATCATCCTGCCCGACACCGATCGGGACGACGCCTGGCAGGCGGCCCAGCGCATCCTGGCGGCCCTCGCCGAGCATGGCTACCAGAGCCCCGATCGCTCGCCGGTCTCGGTCGGTTGCTCGATCGGCGTGGCTGCCTATCCGGCCGACGGCCGGACCGCCCAGGACCTGATCGCCCGGGCCGATGCCGCGATGTACCGGGCCAAGGGTGGCGGTGGCGGCGCGGCCGAGCTGGCCGCCCAGCGTGGTGGCCAGCGCCGGGCGGGACGCTCCATCCGGTCGGTGGCTTCGAGCTCCAGCGTGGCCTGACCGGTACGAATGTACCGGGCGCCATGCGCCGAAGGTACTGGCTCGGATGGCTGGACGAACGTCTGTTCCAACCGCATCCTTGAGGTCGTGGCCGGCCCCCAACGCTTGTTGATCCCGGGCGACCCGCAGGAACGCTGGATTGCATTGACCTGGCGGTTCCTCGGCGGCTCTTTCGGGCTCCTCGCCGCGGCGGCCGGACTGGTTGTCCTGACCGGCACGGCCCAGCCATTTGGCCTGATCGTGGTGGCCCTCGTGGTGGTCGTTGGCGCGGCCGCCTGGCTCCACCGGCGAGCCGTCCTGGCGGCCGACACCAGCCGCCGGACCGAGGCCGAGAGCTTCGCCCGGATGCTCCAGGGCCTGTCGCGCTCCGTCTCGCCGGCGGCCATCGTGGAGGCCATGGTCGGCGACCTTGGTCGGGTCACGGCGGCCGACCATTGCGTCGTCGTCCACATCGAGCCGGACTCGAAGTCGGTCGTGGCCACGCTCGTCTCGATGCGCCCCGGCGTGCCCAGCACGACATCGGTCCTGCCCCTGGGCGAGCTCGACACGTCCGGCGCGTCCGACCCGGAGGTGGTCGCCGAGCGATTGGCGGCCAGCGTCGAGGCCTTCTACGCGATCGCCAACACTCTGACCGTGCCGCTCCGCCGTGAGCGGGCCATCATCGGCGCGATCATCCTCTCGCGGCGCAGCCTGGAGCCGTGGCCGGCCGCCACCCAGCGGATCCTGGCCGGGGCCGCGATCGAGGCATCGGCCGCCCTGAGCCGGGTTGATTCCGCTCGGGCGGTGGAGGCCCAGGCGTCCACCGATGCCCTGACCGGCCTGCCCAATCGAAGGTACTTCGATGAGTTCTGCAGCCTGCTCGGCCGGGGCCGGGGATCCGACGGGGAGATCGGCATCCTGATGGTCGACATCGACTGGTTCAAGCGGGTCAACGACAGGTTTGGCCACGCCGTCGGTGACGAGGTCCTCCGGGCGGTGGGCGGGGCGATTGCCGGCGCCGTCAGGGAAGGCGATGTGCCGTCCCGTTTCGGGGGCGAGGAATTCGCCGTTGTCCTGCGCAACTCGTCCCGGCAGGCCTCACTGGAGGTGGCCGAGCGGGTCCGCCTGGCCGTCAACCAGCTCGATCTGCAGGCCTGGCGGGTGCCCGGCGTGAGTGTCTCAGTGGGGGTGGCCTGTGGCCTTCGCGACCAGGAGCTGATCGGCGACCTGCTGGTCCGGGCTGACCGGGCCTTGTACCGGGCCAAGCGGGGTGGCCGCAACCAGGTCGTCGCGGCCTGAGCGCCGCTACCATCGGGGCATGCCCGATGCCCCGCCTGACCCGGCGCTCCTCTCGAACGACCAGCTGGCCGCGATCTTCCACGAGATCGGCGACATGCTCGAGGTCAAGGGCGAGCTGGTCTTCAAGACGGTGGCCTACCACCGCGCCGCGGACGCGATCGCCCATCACCCGGTCGAGTTGACCCGGGCCTATCGCGAGGGCAACCCGCCCCGGATCCCGGGCATCGGCCAGGCGATCGGCGACAAGATCGCCGAGCTCAGCCAGACCGGCCGGCTGGCCTTCCACGAGCGCCTGTCGGCCGAGGTACCGCCGGGTCTCCTGGGCCTCCTCCGGGTGCCCGGCGTGGGCCCCAAAACGGTCCGGATCCTGTCCGAGTCGCTGGCCATCACCAGCCTCGACGAGTTGCGGACGGCTGCCCAGGCCGGCCGGTTGCGCACCGTCAAGGGCCTGTCCGAGAAGGCCGAGGCGTCGATCCTGGCCGGGATCGCGGCGCTCGAGACGCGCAGTCAGCGGATGCTCCTGGGTGAGGCCCAGGAACGCGTCGAACGCCTCGTCGCCGAGCTGTCGGCCGTGCCGGGGGTGACTCGCCTCGAGCCGGCCGGTTCGTATCGCCGACAGCGCGAGACGATCGGCGACCTGGACCTGCTGGCCGAGACGACCGACGCCCACGCCCTCGTCGAGCGCTTCAGCGGGCTGCCTGAGGTCGAGCGGGTCCTGGGCGCGGGCGAGCACAAGGCCGCGGTCGTCCTGGGTGGCGGTCCGCAGGTTGACCTGATGATCATGCCGCCCGGCGAGGCGGGCACCTACCTGATCCATTTCACCGGCTCAAAGGACCACAACATCCGGCTGCGCGGGATCGCCCGGGACCGGGGCTGGAGCCTGTCTGAGAAGGGCTACCTGCGCCTGGCCGAGGACGGCAGCCCGGCGCCGAGCGGCGAGTTGCGGACGTTTCCCACGGAGGCCGAGGCCTATGCCTTCCTCGACCTGCCGTTCATCGCGCCCGAGCTGCGCGAGGACCGCGGCGAGATCGAGGCGGCCCAGGCCGGCACCCTGCCGTCGCTGATCCAGCTGGCCGACCTGCGCGGCGACCTCCAGTCCCACTCGGACTGGTCGGACGGCGTCCATCCCATCGAGCACATGGCCGAGGCGGCTCGAGCCCGCGGCCACGCCTACCAGGTCCTGACCGACCACACCCGTTCGCTGGCCATCGCCAAGGGCCTGACCCCGGAGCGGGTCCGGGTCCAGCGGGCGCTGGTCGCCGAGCTGAACGCCCGGTTTGCCCGCGAGGAGGCCGCCGGCACGGCCCCGGCCGCCACGCCCGTCGAGGGGTTCCGGCTGCTCCATGGCTGCGAGCTGGAGATCCGCTCGGATGCGACCCTCGACTACGACGACGAGCTGCTGGCCCAATACGACGTCGTGGTCGCCTCGCTCCACGTCGGCCGCAACCAGTCGCGCGAGCAGCTCACCCGACGGGTCCTGGCCGCGATCCGCAACCCCCACGTTGACGTGATCGCCCATCCCGCCGGCCGAAAGGTGGAGGGTCGCGACGACCTTGACCTGGACTGGGACGTGATCTTTGCCGAGGCGGCCCGGACCGGCACCGCGCTCGAGATGAACGGCTCGGATCACCGCCTGGACCTGGCCGACCAGCGCGCCCGCCGGGCGGTGGCCGCCGGTTGCCTGCTCGCCCTGGACTCGGATGCCCATCGGACCGAGGAATTTCGGCACCTGGCATGGGCCGTGAGCCAGGCGCGCCGGGCCTGGGTG
The DNA here is from genome assembly GCA_038220425.1 of Candidatus Limnocylindrales bacterium. GTDB lineage: Bacteria > Chloroflexota > Limnocylindria > Limnocylindrales > CSP1-4 > Palsa-1033. The sequence continues at coordinate 17,390 of JBBRIV010000005.1, read as the reverse complement.
GTGCCCGCGGTGGTCCTCAACACCCGCTCACGAGCCGATCTCCTGGCCTGGGTCGCCGGCAAGCCCGCCCGCGTGGCGGCACGTGACTGAGGCCGGGTCGCGTACGATCCGACCGATGCAAGCGCGGACCACCGAGCGGCGAGAGCTGCTCCTCCTCGCCTCGACGGTCATCGGCCTGTCGCGCCTGCTCGACGGCCCGCTCGACTGGCTGGTGGCCGGCTTGCTGGGCGTCTCGGTGGTGACCGGCAGCCTGTGGTTCCTGGGTGGCGGTCAGCCCCGCTCGATCAAGGTCGAGTCGACGATCCTGCCGGCCCTCGCCGCAGTGGCCTGCCTGGGTGTCATCCGGATCGTGCCCAACGGCCTGCTGATCCTGGTCGCGCTCGGGTTCGCTGCCGTCCTGCTCGATCGAGCGCTGGCCCTCGAGGAGCACCTCGTCCAGCGGGTCAACCCGGCCAGTGCCGACGACCGGACGTTCGTGCTGGCCCTGGCCGTGCTGGTCGCGTTCCTGGCCTTCATCGGCTGCGCTGCCCTGGTCCAGGGCGGCCTGGTGGAGCCGTCGGTCGCGGCTCCCGCGGGTTCGGCGACCGGGGCCGCCTCCAGGGCGACCCTGCCCCTGTCGGAACCGGCCCTCGTCGTGCTGGCCCTGACCGACGCCCTGATCGGGGGCCTCCTCGGATTCCGCCTGGCGGTCCTGCGTGAGCGCAACCGGCGCGCCGCCCTGTGGTCGGCCCTGACCTACGCGGCGGTGGTCGCCATCTCGGCCGGCGCAGTGCGGGCCGTGGCCCTGCCCCGACTCCTGGGCCCGGCCATCGTCACCCTCGTGTTCTTCCTGTGGGACGCGATCCATGGCTCGCCGCCGGCCCAGCGTCGGGACGCCCGCTGGGTCTGGCAGACCGCCCTGCTGTTCGTCCTGGGCGTGGTCGTGATCGCCTGGAATGTCGCCCTGCGCTAGGGCGTGTTGGTCGAATCAGGGCAACCTGCCGGCGATCAGCGCGGCGAGGGACGAGGCGGCCCCACCAGCGCCATTGCCAACGGTGACGCTGACCGTTACCTGACCGCTCCAGAACGCGGCAGTTTCGACGTGGACCGGCACGTTGTTCACGCCCTTGCCTGAGATCAGCGACGTGTAGCCGGAGTGGCCGCCGATCGTTGTCGTTGAAGCGCTGACGGTCACCCCGTCCTTGACTCCCACGGTCGACAGCAAGCGGGCGATGATGACCGCCTCGATGCTGTCCACGGGGACACCCGGCTGGTAGGCGATGACTTCAACCAGGGTGTTGGCGGCGGGCACCTGGCCATTCGTGAAATAGCAGCTGCTATGGCTGCCTGCTGGGCCAGCAGCTTGGGTGCGCCGGCCTTGCCGGCGGGCATCTGGGCCCCCACTGCAGCGCCGACCTCCTTCTGGCTGACGAGGTCGCAGGCGACGGCTGACCCGGGAGCACTGGCCGACGGGCCGCTGCTGGCCGCGGCCGAGGCCGAGGGCAGCGCGCTTGGCGGAGCTGATGGCGAGGAGCCGCCGAGCAGCACCGGGCTGCCGGTTGGCGTGCCTGCCGATGGCGTTGTCGAGCCGGTACAGGCCGCCGCCAGGATCACCACGCTGGCGAGCACCAGCACAAGCCGTCTGTTCATCGTTGATCCCTCCCCTCGAACCGGCCCCTGGCAACCGGGCCGCGACCAGTCGATTCCGGTACCCCGCCAGATCATTGCGCAGGCTGCCGCGCGACGCGAGCACGCTAAGGAATCTTGACCTCGGGCCGGGGCTACTCTGTGGCACGTCGATCGGCGGGTCTGCCTTGGTTGATGATGGTCTGCGAGGTCCAGGTGAGCAAGGGTCGTCTCGAGGCGTTCAGCGATGGGGTCATCGCCATCCTGATCACGATCATGGTCCTGGAGCTTCATCCGCCGACCGGGGTCGACCTGGCCGCACTTGGCCCGGTCGTGCCCGTCTTCCTCGTGTATGCCCTCAGCTTCGTCAACCTGGCGATCTACTGGAACAACCATCACCACCTGCTCCAGGCCACGACCGTGGTGGATGGCCGGGTCCTGTGGGCGAACATGAGCCTGTTGTTCTGGCTGTCGCTGTTTCCCTTCGGGACGGCCTGGATGGGCGAGAACGTGCCGGCACCAGGGCCGGTCGCAGCCTATGGTGTGATTCTCCTGCTGGCCGCCGTCGCCTACTACCTCCTGGTTCGGGCGCTGGTCGCTGCACCCGGCCAGTCGGCCGACCTGGCCAGCGCAATCGGGGACGACCGCAAGGGCAAGATCTCGCCCCTGCTCTATGCCCTGGGTATCGTCCTGGCCTGGCCGGCGCCCTGGCTGTCGGTGGCCCTGTACGTCGCGGTGGCCGTCATCTGGTTCGTGCCTGATCGGCGGATCGAACGGGTGTTGGCTCCGGCGACCGACAGTCCGGCCAGTCCCGACGCCTGACGGCCAGGCCCGGGTCAGCCCGGCGCGACCTGGTCAAGGCCAGCGTTGTCCCGGTCGGTCAGGACCTGCTGGTCGAGGCTGACCTCGATCCGTTCGCCGGCGGCCAGCCGGATCGGCCACAGGGCGACGAGCGCGCTGCCCTGGTAGGTCCGCTCAAAGCCGAACTCGGAGTTCGAGATCGTCTCGATCGGCGACCACCACACCCGTGCAGCTGGGTCCAGCGAGGTGTTCAGCCGGATCCCGATGTAGTCGTTGCCGCTGGTCAGGCTGCTGACGCCGTCGTGCTGGCCGGATCCGTCGTGCGCTGAGCGTTCCCCGGCCAGGTCGTACCAGGCGGCGGGATTGGCCCCGCCGCCAAGGAGCATCACCGGCCACTCGATGGCCAGCTCGGCCGAGACTTCCACCGAACCCGTGTTCGCCAGGTTCACCTGAAGGCGGATGGCGGGTGCCCGGCGATCTCCGCTGAACGTGAAGCGCTTGCTGATTCGGAGCTGGCCCGCGTCCCCAACCAGGACGTCGCGCTGGAGGACGACCAGGTTCTCGGCCATCTGGACCACCTCGTACGCGCCGTCGTGGCTGTCGCCCAGCTCGGCGGCGCGCGCCTCGGCGTAGGCGTCTCGCGTGGTTCCCGGCGCGAACAGGTGGACCAGGCCGAGGCGTCGTTCGTAGGCGTCGTAGTGGAGGCGTGCCGCCAGGCCCGGTTCGCGTGAGCGGACCACGTCGTGGATCGACGGGACCGACCCGTCGTCCGATTCGGCGGCGGCCCCCGCAGGACTGCCAGCCGCGGTGGCGTCGGCCTCGAGCAGCCGGGTGTGATACGCCTCGGGCCGGCGGCGCATCACCGATGCCAGGGCGTGACCCACCGCCCGGATGTCCCAGGTGCCGATCCCACCGCCATGGACCGGGTCAACCACGACCACCTGGCCGGGCGAGGTCACCAGGATCTCGGCGACGCCGTCCAGGTCAGTATCCGCACGTGCGATCCCGTCGACCGGCAAACCGGCGGCCCTCAGCACGCCATCGGCGAGATCCTCGGCCGCGATCAGGTGCTGGCAGGTGGCCAGGCGCATATGGGTGATATAGATCCCGCCGAAGACCCCATGCCAGTAGCAGTCGTTGCTCTGGCCCTGGAGCAGCTCGGACACCGCGCGCCCGGTCAGCTGGCCCGGATCCGGCGTGCCGCCAGCCGCCAGCCCGCTCACAAGGGCCACCTTGTCCGACGCTCGAAGCATCTGCTTGTGGAGCTCGTTGATCTCGCGGTACTTGACCTGGAAGTTGCGCCAGAAGCCGCCCCGGAGCCAGCGCGCTTCAGGCAGGTGCTTGGTCATGGCCCGCTGAAAGGTCGTCTCGAACGCCCGGCTCTCGCCTGCTGGCAGCGCCCATTCGCCCATCTCGGCGTATGAGGAGGTGGGGATGTAGGCCCGACCGATGGGGCGCTCGCGATCGATCCATTCGCTGGGCGTGACCAGCTCCAGCCAGTCTGCGTTGTCGGCCAGTGCCCTGAACAGGCGGTCCATCCACTGACCACGTCCCCAGCAGTGCTCGTAGGTCTCGGGCCACGAACCGAATTTCTCACCGTCGTCGCCCATCATGCCGAGCAGCCCACCGCCCTCGATGGCGTGCTCACGCAGGTAGTCGATCGTGTCATCCACGTCACCAAACGGCATCCGGTAACGAAGCCCTTTGTCAGAAGCAAGGATCGTCAACAGGCGGCCCTGGTCGTCAGTCGTGTATGAGCCCCACAGCCTGGACTCGTCAACCGAGGCGGCCCGCAGGTGGGCGTCGTCGAGGATCGTCCAGCCGTAGCCCGAATCGACAAGGCAGACCGGGAGGTCGGGCTCCCAGACGCGCTCAGCCAGCCATGCGCCGCGGGGTCGCCGGCCGCCGATCCGCTCGATCGCGTCGGCCATCAGCCTGAGCTGGGCCAGCCGGTCGCGATCGGGCAGCGACGCCAGGACCGGCTCGTAGTAGCCGCCCCCAAGCAGCTCGACCCGGCCGTCGGCCACCAAACGGCCCAGGCGCTCCAGGAAAGCCGGCCGTTCGGCCGCCAGCCAGTCGAGCAGGGGACCGGAGTAGTGGAGACCGAGGCGGATGTGGGGGTAGCGCTCCACGGCGGCAACCAGGGGTTCGTACGCGTGGTCGTAGGCGTCGCCGATGACCCAGCCAAAATTGCCCACCGGCTGGTGGTTATGGAGCACAAGGGCCAGCGCGACCCGACGTCCCATGTCGACTCCGTGCGTTGCCTGCCTGGACCGGCGGGCCGTAGCTCGCTGGCTATCGCAGACTAGCGCCTGTTGGCGGTCGCGGCCCGATTCCGGTACCGTTGCGGATGCCCAGCTCCCCGAATTGACCCTGCGCCGTGTCGGCGCGCCCCCGGAGGCATTCGTCATCGCAACCGCCATTTCGGCTGAAGGCCTGGTCAAGGTCTACCGCTCGCGCAAGAGCGAAGTGCGCGCGCTCGACGGCGTCGACCTGACCGTTGAGGAAGGAACCGTGCTGGGTCTGCTCGGCCCGAATGGGGCGGGCAAGACCACCACGGTCCGGATCCTGGCCACGCTCCTCCGACCCGACTCGGGCCGGGCGACCGTGGCCGGCTTCGACGTGCTCCACCAGGCCCAGGAGATCCGTTCGGTGATCGGCCTGTCCGGCCAGTACGCAGCCGTCGATGAGAACCTGACCGGCCGCGAGAACCTATGGATGTTCGGCCGGCTCTACCAGCTCAGCGCGATCGAGGCCCGGGCCCGGGCCGACGAGCTGCTCGAGCAGTTCGGCCTGGTGGATGCGGCGGAACGGGTCGTCAAGACCTACTCGGGCGGAATGCGCCGCCGGCTTGACCTGGCCGGTGCCCTGATCGGCCATCCCCGGGTGCTCTTCCTCGACGAGCCCACCACCGGCCTCGACCCGCAGGGCCGGCTGGGCATGTGGGAGGTCATCCGGAGCCTGGTGCGCGAGGGCGCGACCCTCCTCCTGACAACTCAATACCTCGAGGAGGCCGACGAGCTGGCCGACATGATCGCGGTGGTCGACCACGGCAAGATCATTGCCCGGGGAACCGCCGATCAGCTCAAGTCCCAGGTGGGCGGCGAGCGGATCGAGTTGGTCGTTCACGACGACGCCGACGTCGCGGGGGCCCGCGCAGTGCTCGCCCGAGCCGGGGTGGGCGAGACCCACGTCGATGAGCACACCCGGCGGATCTCGGTGCCCACCAACAGCGGCGCCCAGGGCCTGGTCCAGGTGGTTCGCGAGCTCGACGAGGCCGGCATCCGGATCAACGACATCGGGCTGCGGCGGCCCACCCTTGATGATGTCTTCCTATCCCTGACCGGGCACGACGCGGCATGAGCGCGGCAACTCGCAGTCAACCGCGCGTCGGCCGGGGCGGCGTCCGACAGGCCCTCAGTGACGGGCTGATCGTCACCTGGCGAAACCTGAAGCGGATTCCGCGGATTCCCGAGCTGGCCGTCTTCGCCGTGCTCCAGTCGATCATGTTCGTGCTGCTCTTCGCGTTCGTCTTCGGCGGCGCGATCCCGCTGCCGGGCGGCGGCAACTACCGCGAATACCTGATGCCCGGGATCTTTGCCCAGACGATCGTCTTCGCGGCCGCGACCACGGCCACCGGCATGACCGAGGACGTCCACAAGGGAATCATCGACCGCTTCCGGTCGCTGCCCATGGCCCGCTCGGCCGTCCTGATCGGCCGGACCCTGTCGGACGTGGTCTACAACGGCGGGATCCTGATCGTGCTGATGCTGTCCGGGCTGGTGGTTGGCTGGACGGTCCGGACCGGCATCGGCCCGCTGTTCGAAGGCGTCGGGCTGCTCCTCCTGTTCGCCTTCGCGATGTCCTGGATCGGCGTCTGGCTGGGCCTGTCGGTCCCGTCGGCCGAGGTCGCCCAGCAGGTGGGCTTCACCGTCCTCTTCCCGATCACGTTCATCTCGAACGTCTTCGTGCCACCCCAGTCGCTGCCCGCGTTCCTACAGCCGGTGGCTGAATGGAATCCCACCAGTACCCTGACGGCAGCCCTGCGCCAGCTGTGGGGCAATCCCAACCCGTACACATCCACCGGCTTCCCGTCGCAGCACCCGATCCTGGTGACTCTCCTGTGGGTGGTCCTGATCGTGGCCATCTTTGCCCCGCTCGGGATCCGGCGTTACCAGTCGATGAGCCGTTAGCCAGGGTCGCCTCAGGAACGGTGAAGGAATCTTGATCGACCGGCTACCCACGGTTGAACGGATTTCGGGCAGGATACGCGCCGAGGAGTTCGCCCGCGAAGCCAGCCCATGGCCTCCAGCGCGCGAAAGGGAAATGGATGAGGGAACAATGACCAGAAGGCGCTTGGCCGCCGTCGTGCTTTCGGCTGGATTGCTGCTGATCACCGGGATTGCGCCGGTCGCGGCAGCTACCGAATTCAAGCTCAGCACGCCTTACCCCGCGGTCACGATCCAGCCTGGCAACAGCGTCACCTTCGCCCTCGATATCGCCGTGCCGGCGCCCGAGCGGGTTGGGCTGGCCGTCTCAGGGACGCCCACCGGCTGGACCGCCAGCCTGCGTGGTGGCGGCAACATCGTCGATGCCGTGTATGCCGGGGGCACCACGGCCGTATCCGTTGAGCTGTCGGTGTCGGTTCCCCAGGCCGCTCCTGCCGGGGTCACGACCCTGACCGTGACGGCCAGCTCGGACCAGGGCACGCGGACGCTGCCGATCCAGGTCACGGTCCTGGCGGTGACCGGCGGCGCGATCACCCTGACCACCCCGTTCCAGCAGCTGTCGGGTTCGTCCTCCAGCACGTTCACCTACAACGTCACGCTGGCCAACACGGGCACCCAGAAGCAGACCTACACCCTGACCGGGCAGGGTGCCGACGGCTGGACCGTGAGCGTCCATCCGGCCAGCAACGCGCAGGCCCTGACCGACACGGTCGAAGGCGGCGCCACCGACAACCTGAGCGTCACGGCGCAGCCGCCGGCAACCATTGCGGCCGGCGCCTACCCGCTCCAGGTCACGGCAACCTCGGGTGCCCAGACGGCCAACCTGCCCCTCGAGGCCGATGTCACGGGTACCCCGGCGCTGACCATCGGGACGCCCAACCAGACGCCGCTCAACGCGACGATCACCGGTGGCTCCACCGGGACCATCGCCTTCGTGGTCACGAATACCGGCTCCACCGTGCTCCAGAACGTGGCCGTCACGGCCGCTGCGCCAACCGGCTGGACCAGCACATTCGCGCCGGCCACGATCGCGTCCATTCAGCCCGGTGCGTCGGCAACGGTCACGGCCACGGTCAAGCCGTCGAGTGACGCCCTGGCCGGCGACTATGCCCTCACGTTCAACGCAACCAGCGGAGCCGCGACGGGCAGCGTGGTCATCCGGACCACCGTCCAGACGTCGCCCCTGTGGGGCTTCATTGGGATCGCCCTGATCGCGCTCGTGATCCTGGGCCTGCTGTGGGTCTTCCGCCGCTTCGGAAGGCGCTAGTGGCCCGCAAGGGGGCGCGCCGAGGGCGGGCTGCCGGCTCGGCTGAGGCCGGCCAGGACCTCACGATCCAGACCCATCGCCTGACCAAGGCCTATGGCGACCTGGTCGCCGTGGACAACCTCAACCTGTCGATCCGGACCGGCGAGGTCTTCGGCCTGCTCGGCCCGAACGGGGCGGGCAAGACCACCACGATCCTGATGCTCCTGGGGTTGTCCGAACCCTCCTCGGGCCGGGCCGAGGTGGTCGGCTTCGATCCGACCCGGGACCCGCTCGAGGTGAAGCGCCGGGTGGGCTACCTGCCCGACGACGTGGGCTTCTACGGCGACCTCACCGGCCGCCAGAACCTGCGCTACACCGCCGCCCTCAACGGCCTGGAGCGGGCCGAGGCCAACGAACGAATCGGCTCGCTCCTGGAGCAGGTGGGCCTGGGCGCCGCGGCCGATCGACGGGTCGACCAGTACTCGCGCGGCATGCGCCAGCGCCTGGGCCTGGCCGATGCCCTGGTCAAGGACCCATCGGTGGTGATCCTGGACGAGCCGACTGCCTCGATCGACCCGGCCGGCGTGACCGACGTCCTCGCCATCATCCAGGGCCTGGCCCGCGATAACGGCGTGACCGTCCTGCTGTCCAGCCACCTGCTCCACCAGGTCCACCAGGTATGCGACCGGGTGGCGATCTTCAACAAGGGCAAGATCCTGGCCCAGGGCCGGATGGCCCAGCTGGCCGAGGACCTGGCCGGTGACCACGTGGTCCTGGAAGTGGGCGTCGCCGGCCCGGCCGACCAGGTGGAGGCTGCCCTGCGCGCCATCACCGGCGTGACCACGGTGACTCGCGACCCGAAGGAACCCAGCCTGTGGCACGTGGCCGGGCCGCAGGCGATCCGGGGCCACCTGGCCCAGGACCTGGCGAGCCGGGGCATGAGCGTGGTCCAGCTGCGCAGGGTTGGCGACGAGCTCGACGAGATCTACCTGCGCTACTTCAACCGCGATGAAGGCGACCGTGACCATGCTGCCTGACGCCCTGGTCGATGGACCGGTCGCCAAACCCGCCCTGCGCCGCCTGCCCCGGTCGGGCTGGCGGGTGGTGGCGGCCAAGGAATTCGGCGACGGAATCCTGAGCGTTCGGTTCATCATCGTGTTTGCCCTGCTGGGCCTGCCCGCGGTTGGCGCGGTCTATGCCACGGCCTCATATGTCAGTGCCAACGCCCAGGCCGCGACCGGTGCGGCCGGCCTGTTCGTGCTCCTGTTCAGCCATCAGGACCCATCCTCGCGGGTGCCTTCGCTGGTGACGATGATCGGGCTGATCGGGCCGCTCCTGGGCATTGCCTTCGGCTTTGACGCGATCAACGGCGAGCGCGCCGAGCGGACCCTGCCGCGCCTGGTTGCCCAGCCGATCCATCGCGACGCCGTGATCATCGGCAAGTTCGCGGCGGGCCTGGCGGTGATCGGGGTGGTCCTGCTGTCGACCACCCTGATCGTGTCGGGAGTGGCCTTCCTCGTGCTGGCCGTGACTCCCAGTCCCGACGACATCCTGAGGTTGGTGGCCTGGTTCATCGTGTCGATTGCCTACATCGGGTTCTGGCTGGCCTTCGCGATGTTGTGCTCGGCGGCCCTGCGCGGCGCCGCGACTTCGGTCCTGACCGCGATCGGCCTGTGGATCGTGGCCACGATCTTCTGGTCGGCCCTGCTGGTTGGCCTGATCGCCAACTTCTTTTCCCCGGTGCCGGCCAATCCCACCCTCAACCAGCAGATCGCGAACGCCGAGTTGCAGCTCAACCTGGCCCGGCTGTCGCCCGGTCGGCTGTACACCGAGGCGTCCGCCTACATCCTGGATCCGTCGGTCCAGACCCTCGACATCGCGCCCCTGATTGCCCAGCAGAACAATGCCCGGGCCTACCCGTCGATCCTGCCCCTTGACCAGAGTTTGACCCTAGCCTGGCCGCAGCTGACCGCGCTGCTCGCGTTCACCGTGGTCTGCTTCGGCCTGGGCTATATCTCGTTCATGCGCCAGGAAGTCAGAGCCTAGCGGTCGCCGCTGGCTCAGGCCAATCCGGCTAGCGCGGCCAGGTAGGCCTGGCGCCATTCCTCGGTCGTCTCGACCTGGTTGAACGTGTACAGGTGGAGTCCCTGGACGTTGGCCAGCGGATCGAGCATGAGCGGCGCCAGGGCAGCCAGCAGGCCGTCCGGCCGGTACCCACCCGGGCGCAGGACGCGTCCCACCAGGGCCGTGTTCTTGGACAGGAACCGGCCCGAATCGCGGACCCCGATCCGGGCGCTGATCTCGATCAGCTTGTGCAGGTCGGCCACACCGGGGATCCCGAAGTTCACGGGCAGGCTGATCCCATCGGCCCGCCGGGCGGTCAGCCAGGTCCGGATCGCAGCGGCATCGAAGCACAGCTGGGTGGTCATCGACGTGGCGTACGGCTGCTTCTCGGCCAGGGCCGCCAGGAGCCGCTCGTCGGGAATGCTGGGATGGCCCTGGGGATAGCCCGGGATGCCGATCTCGGACAGGCGATGGCCCACCTCGGCCATGGCTCGCAGCAGGCTCAGGCCATCGGGAAACTCGCCGGGCTCCTGGGCGTCGCCACCGACCACGAAGGCCCGTTCGACACCACCGGCCTCCAGGCTGGCCAGGATCGCCCGCAGGTGAAGCCGGTCGCGGATCATCCGGGCCGACAGGTGGGGAATGACCCGGAAGCCCCGCTCGGCCAGGCGCACGCTCAACTCGACGGTCGCCTCGATCGGCTTGGCCGCCGAAGCGGTGACGGTAACCGTCGCCCCGGCCGGCAGGAAGAGCGACTGGGCCTCCACGTTGCGCAGCGGAATCAGCTCGAACTGGGGCGTCGACACGACCCGGCTGAGGACCTCCCGGGCCGGCGCGTCGAGCGGCCCGGAGCGTTTGAACAAGGGCATTCGACGCGGCCTAGACGAAGGCGTCGGGCATAGATGCCTTCTTGCGGGCGATGAAGTCGAGCAGCGCTTCATCGATCCCGGGATCGATCGGCGGCGCCTCGTACTCGGCCAGCATCCGCTTCCAGACCGCGTTCGCGCGCTGGGCCGCATCGAGCGAACCGTCCTCGAGCCACTTCTCGAAGCTGTTGTTGTCGGCGATCTCGGACCGGTAGAAGGCCGTCTCGAAGTTGGCCAGGGTGTGGGCGCTGCCCAGGAAGTGGGTGCCCGGTTCATTGGCCAGGATCGCGTCGACCGCCTGGCCGTTCTCGGACAGGTCAATCCCCTGGGCGAAGACCTGCATCATTCCGCACTGGTCGGCGTCGAGCACGAACTTCTCGTAACCGATCGCCAGGCCGCCTTCCAGCCAGCCGGCCGCGTGGAGCACGAAGTTGACCCCGGCCAGGACCGTCGGTTGGAGGGTCGCCGCTGATTCGTAGGCGGCCTGGGCATCGGCCACCTTCGAGGCACACAGGCTGCCGCCCGACCGGAAGGGCACGCCCAGCCGGCGGGCCAGGCTGGCCATCGCGTACAGCACCAGGGCCGGCTCGGGTGTGCCGAATGTCGGCGCGCCGGACTGCATCGACATCGAGCTGGCGAACGAGCCCAGGACGACCGGCGCGCCGGGCCGGACGAGCTGGCAGAAGGTCATCCCGCCGAGTGACTCGGCGAGGGTCTGGGCGCACACACCGGCGGCCGTCACGGGGGCCATCGCACCGGCCAGGATGAACGGGGTCATGAGCGTCGCCTGGTTGTTCTCGGCGTAGGCCCGCGCCGCGCCCAGCATCGTGGCATCCCAGACCAGGGGCGAGTTGGCGTTGATCAGGCTGAGCACGACGGCGTGCTCCTGGATGAACTCGGCGCCGAACAGGATCTTGGCCAGCTCCACCGTGTCGCGGGCCCGTTCCGGTGCCGTGACCGAACCCATGAACGGCTTGTCCGAATAGCGGATGTGGCTGTAGACCATGTCCAGGTGGCGCTTGTTGACGGGCACGTCGACCGGCTCGCAGATCGTCCCGCCGGAGTGGTGCATGTGCGGGCTGGCGTAGGCCAGCTTCACGAAGTTGCGGAAGTCCTCGATCGTGCCGTAGCGCCGGCCGTTGTCCAGGTCGCGCACGAACGGCGAGCCGTAATTGGGGGCAAAGACCGTGTTCATCCCCCCGATCACCACGTTGTTGGCCGGGTTACGGGCGTGCTGGATAAACTCGCGCGGGGCACTGGCCTGGACGATCTGGCGGCACATCCCGCGCGGGAAGCGGACCCGCTCGCCCTGGACGTCGGCTCCGGCGTCGGCAAAGCGGCGCAGGGCGTCGGCGTCGCCCCGGAACTCGAGGCCCACTTCCTGGAGGATCGTGTCGGCGTTGTACTCGATCAGGGCCAGGCCCTCGTCGCTCAGGACCTCGAACGGCTGGAGCTTGCGGACCAGGAACGGCTGGCGCTCGATGTGGTGCTGGGCGCGCAGGGCCTGCCGCCCGGCTCGGCCGCCACTGCGCTGGCGCGGGCTGTCGTCCATCAACGATCCTCCTTGCCACTGGCGACGAGCGCTCGGCGGCGGCGTTGGGCGGCCCGTGGATCGGCGCCGGGTCCGGCGTCGGGGCGGGCTGGCAGGTCGACGATCCGGGCGAGATTGGGCATCGCGGCGGTTCGATGGGGGAAGGCCATGGCATCCACGAAGTGCTCCTGGAAGCGCGGCTCGATCGCCGTCTCGATCTTCTCGACGGTCCGGACCACCCGCTCGATCTCGGTCCGGGCCGCGCCCGACAGGAGCGCGATCAGGGCGCCCGTGCCGGCCGCGTTGCCGGCTGAGCGGGCGTGACCCAGATCACAGTCGGGGATCAGGCCCAGGACCATCGCGTGGGTCAGGTCGATCTGGCTGCCGAACGCGCCGGCCAGCCGGATCTCGTCGACCGTCTCCACCCCGGCATGGTCCATCAGCAGGCGCGCCCCGGCGTACAGGGCCGCCTTGGCCAGCTGGATTGCCCGGACGTCGTTCTGGGTGACCACGATCCGGGGCTGGCCCTCGCGCACGACATAGGCAAACGTCCGGCCATCGGGTTCGATCCGGGTGGTCCGCTCGGCCAGGCCGCCATCGATGATTCCGTCGGCGGTGATCACCCCGGCCAGGAACAGCTCGGCGATCACCTCGACGATGCCCGACCCGCAGATCCCGCTCACGCCCAGCTCCTGGGCGACCGCCTCAAAGCCGGGCTCGTCCGACCACAGCTCGCTGCCGATCACCCGGTAGCGCGGCTCGAGGCTGGTCCGGTCGATCCGGATACGCTCGATCGCGCCCGGTGCGGCGCGCTGGCCCGAACTGATCTGGGCACCTTCAAACGCGGGACCGGTGGGGCTGGAGGCGGCGAGAAGCCGGTCGCGATTGCCCAGCACCAGCTCGGCATTCGTGCCCACGTCCACGATCAGGACCAGGTGGTCCGATTGGTAGGGCGTCTCGGCCAGGATCACGGCGGCCGTATCGGCTCCGACGTGGCCGGCGATGCACGGCAGGATGTACACCCGGGCGCCCGGATTGACGTGCAGGTCCAGCTCGGCCGCAGGCAGCCGGACGGCCCGGTCGGTGGCCAGCGCGAACGGGGCACCACCCAGCGGGGTCGGGTCGATTCCCAGCAGGAGGTGATGCATGATCGGGTTGCCCACGATCGTCAGCTCCAGGATGTCGGCCCGCTTGATCCCGGCGCGGAGGGCCAGCCCGGCGACGAGCGAATCGAGCGCCTTGCGCACGGCCAGGGTCATCTCCTGGGCGCCCTCGGGATGCATCATCACGTACGAGACCCGGCTCATGAGGTCCTCGCCGAAGCGGATCTGGGGGTTCATCAGGCCGTTCGAGGCGAGGATCGAGCCATCGGCCAGGTCGGCCAGGTGGCCGGCAATGGTCGTCGAGCCGACGTCGATCGCCACGCCGTAGGCCCGGTCGTGGAGGCCCGGCCAGATGGCGGTGACCTGGCGGCCGTCGTGAACCGCGACAGTGACCCGGTAGGCGCCGGCGGTCAGGGCCGGCTGGAGTCCCCGGATCACGCCCAGGTCCGCGGCCAGCCCGGTCAGGCCCCATTCGCGCTCGAGGGCCTGGAACAGGCGGACAAGGTCGCCGTTGGGCGAAGCAAGCTCGGGCGGAACCACCTCCACGTAGTGCAGCCGGACCACCGGGTCGACGACGAACTCGCGCAGGTCCAGGCTCTTGCGGACCACCTGGCGGTGGACCTGGCTCTCCGGCGGGACATCAATCAGGGCGTCGCCGTGAAGGGTGGCCGTGCAGCTCAGGCGGCGGTCGGCGGCCAGGCCGTGCTCGCGCCGATAGCTCGCCTCGACCTCGCCCGGCGGCGACAGGTGGCTGGCCGCCGACGTGATCCCCAGCTTGGGGAACGCCCCGATCCCCTGGCTGACCTGGCATCGTCCGCAGATGCCCCGGCCGCCGCACACCGAGTCGATGTCCACGCCCAGCGAGCGAGCCGCGTCGAGGACCGTCGTGCCCTCGGCGAACGTGCCCCGCCGGCCGGACGGCGTGAAGACGACCAGCGACGGGGCAGTGGTCATGAGGTGCCGGCCAGCCCTGCCCGGCTCAGCCGGCTGCCGGCGTGGCCAGGGTGTCGCGCCGACGGTTGACCCGGCGGCCCTGCTCGCCCTCGGCCGGGGCCACCCGGTAGCGCCGGATCCAGCGACCGCATTCGGGGTCGTTGCCCAGCAGGACGTCGGCGGCCATGACCGACTGGCGGACCTCGACCAGGAGCGGATTGGTAATCGCCGAGGTCAGCCCGCTGGCCATCGCCATCGACAGGAAGGCGCCATTGATGCCCTCCCGGTTGGGCAGGCCAAAGCTGACATTCGAGGCGCCGCAGGTGCTGTTGACGCCCAGCTCGTCGCGCAGCCGGTTGAGGATCCGGAAGACCTGCCGGCCGGCCGTGGCCATCGCCCCGATCGGCATGAGCAGGGGATCGACCAGGATGTCCTCGCGCGGGATGCCGTGGTCGGCGGCCCGTTCGACGATGTGGCGGGCCACGGCAAAACGCACGTCGGGATCTTCGGAGATGCCCGTTTCGTCGTTGGAGATGGCCACGACCGCGGCGCCGTACTTCTTGACCAGAGGCAGGACCCGTTCCAGGCGCTCGTCCTCGCCGGTCACCGAATTGACCAGGGCCTTGCCCTGGTAGACGGCCAGGCCGGCCTCCAGCGCCTCGACGATCGAGGAGTCGATCGACAGGGGCAGGTCGGTCAGCGACTGGACCAGTTGGATCGTGCGGGCCAGGATCGCCGGCTCGTCGGCGAGGGGGATCCCGGCGTTCACGTCGAGCATGTGCGCACCGGCCTCGACCTGGGCCAGGACATCGCGCTCCACCCGGCTGAAGTCGCCGTTCTTCATCTCCTCGGCGAGCAGCTTCCGACCGGTCGGGTTGATCCGCTCGCCGATGATCACGAACGGGTCGTCCGAGCCGATGACGACGGTCCGGGTGGCCGAGCTGATCACGGTCCGGGTCATGCCGGCCTTTCCTCGATCCGCTCGCCGCCGGCGGCGACCAGGTGGGCCAGCACGTCCCGCGTGTAGTCGTGCTCGAGGCGGGCAGCTTCGGCCGCCACCTCGGCTTCGAGGTCGTCGCCACATAGGCGCTGGGTCTTGCGCCATTCGGCGATGTAGGGGTCCATCTCGCGCCGGCCGGCCTTGACCGCGGCCTTGTCGATTGCCACCTGGAAGCGCGGGTGGAGGACCACCTTGGACGACCGGCGGGCGTCCTTGGCGATCACCTGGGCGGGGATATCGCGCCACCAGATGATGGTCAGGGCAGCCATCAGGCGGCCGCCGAACCGGGCTGGACTGGCGCAGTCGCAACGGCCAGGGCGGAGATCGTGTCGGCCAACTCGCCCAGTCCGGTCGAGCGCTGCTCGAAGGCCAGACCCAGCCGCCGGGCGGCCCGGCGAGCCGTGGCCAAGAGGGCCGGATCGCTGGTCTGGGCCAGGTAGATCAGCCGGCGGTAGTTGCCGAAATACATCGGCAGCAGCTCCGGATGGCGATCGATGCCCAGCCCGCGGATCACCAGCCGGTCGAAGTTGCGGGCCAGGAAGTCCGTCAGGAAGAACGTCGCCGGATCGTCGTCGGTGATCCGGGCAAAGGCGGCCCGGCCAGCGTAGAACTCGTAGCAGTGGGCGCCGGCCAGGCGTTCGACGCCCTCGTCCTCGAGCACCCGGTCGAGCAGTCCGCCCGTCCCGCAATCGGCATAGGCGATGAAGATCGTGGCGTAGCTCGGCCGGGCCGCCCGGATCTTGCGCCGGACGGCGGCCGGGATGCCGCCCGGCCGGTTGTGCAGGGTCGCCGGCAGGCAGGTCAGGTCAACATGCTCGAAGCCCGGCCGGCGGGTCAGCTCGACCAGCTCGCGGGCGAGGGCGCCACAGCCGATCACGAGGACACGCGGCGCCTCGGCGGCGGGCGCGGCGAGGGCGGCCGCCTCAGGCGACGCTGGCACGACGCTTGTCGATCAGGGAACGAGCCATCTCAGCGGCAACACCGGCATCGCGGCAATAGGCGTCGGCGCCCACGGCGATCCCGAATTCCTCGTTGAGCGGCGCGCCGCCCACCAGCACGATGTAGTCGTCGCGGATTCCGCGCGCCTTCATCGCCTCGATGACGACCTTCATGTACGGCATGGTCGTGGTCAGCAGGGCGGACATCCCCAGGATGTCGGGGTGGTGCAGGTCGAGCGCCGCCAGGAACTTGTCGGCGTCGGTGTTGATGCCCAGGTCAAAGACCTCGAAGCCGGCTCCCTCGAGCATCATCCCGACCAGGTTCTTGCCGATGTCATGGATGTCGCCCTTGACCGTACCGATCACGACCTTGCCGACCGGCTGGGCGCCGGTCTCGGCCAGAAGCGGCCGGAGGATGGCCATCCCGGCCTTCATCGCGTTGGCCGCCAGGAGGACCTCGGGCACGAACAGGATCCCGTCGCGGAAGTCGATCCCGACGATCTTCATTCCGGCAACCAGGGAGTCGTCCAGGACGCGCGACGCCGACCAGCCTCGACCGAGGAGGATATTGGTCCCCTGGATGATCTCGTCCTTCATCCCGTCGTACAGGTCGTTGTGCATCTGCTCGGTCAGCTCGGCGTCGGACAGGGCGGCGAGATCGACCTCTGCGTATTCGTCCTGGGTCATCCCGGCCGGACCTCCTGACCACGATCGCTGACCACGATGCTGCGCACGATTCGCGCGGCGAGGGTTCCACCATGCGGAACGATGCCGTATCATGGAACGAAGGCTCGAAGCGTAGCGGATGGGACGGTCCCATGTCCATAGCCCCCAGGTCCATAGTCAGGTCCATAGCCCCCAGGTCCAGGCCATGTCGATAGTCCGTGCTCCCGGCCGGCGTGAAAGCCGGGTCCAGTCCATCGAGCGCGCCTTTGCCGTGCTCTCGGCGCTGTCCGATGGCCCGGTCGGGGTGACCGAAGTCGCCGACCGGATCGAGTTGCCCAAGAGCACCGTGGCCCGGCTGCTCGCCTCGCTCCAGCGCGAGGGCGCCGTGGAGCAGGAGCCGGGCGGGAC